>SLQC01000380.1 GCA_007131625.1 Balneolales bacterium
AAAACAAACCGGCCCACAATTTGTTCATTGGCAATCACTCCGGACCAGGTGTGTACGTTAGCCGGATTGCCGGCATAATATCGTTTCCCTTCGGGAGCCACCCAGTGATTATACAAAAAGCCCAAACGCAGCGTATTCGTTGTTGTCAGTGAGTGATTGTGTAAAAGGTTGAGACTGTACTCATAATCATTTTCTGAATGCTTTGAAGTCTGTTGATTTTGGGTATTGTAGCTCATATAATCCACACCGCGGTATGTAAGATTTGCCTGCAGCTCCGTCAAAGAGGCATCGGATTGCTGATATTTCAGCTTGGCGTAAGTCATATAAGTGTGAATCGGGTCAAAGGATTCCTGTCGGTTTAAAATATTGGGTGTTCCGGGTTCCGTGATTCTGACAAATTCACGTGAGCCGGAGATATATGTAGCGCCGGTTGCAAGACTTAAATTGCTATGTATATTCCAGTCCAGACTTCCGTGAAAATTACCAATTCTTTCCCGTCCGTCACGACCCGCAGGGCCATTTGTTCCAAACAGAGATAGTGACGTACTGTATGTCACATTGTCCAGCTTGTTCCCATACCTGATATTGGTAAGATAGCTGTTCAGCCCTCCATATTTTGCCGAGAGAGAAAACAACTCCCGATCCGGTTGTCTTGTTCTGACATCAACAACACCGGACAGACCGGACATACCCTTAACAAGGGCACTGCTGGATCGAACAATTTCTATACTTTCTATGTCCAGAGCTGATAGAAAATAGGATGTTTCCTCAAATTCCTTTTGCCATATTCCATTAATGGAATAATCGGGATAGGGATAAGTCTGGCCTCTGACGGAAAAAAACTGCTTTGTTTTCCTGCCCCTAGTTTCTACCAATCCACCGGGCACAAATTTAAAAGCATCGGTCAGAGTAACAGCACCCTGCTTTTCAATTTCAGCTGCACTGATATGGGTGATGGCCGGAACCACGGACAATAACTCCCTGTCAATAGATTGTGCTCGGTCAAATATATAGTACCGCCCCAAAATAAGGACATTGTCAAGTACAATATCTATCGGTGTTAACGCAACACTCAATTTTTGCAGATGGTCTCCCGGAATACGAATTTCAACAGTTTTTGTCGCATATCCCACAGAGGATATTTGCAGGTGATATTCGCCGGCGGCCAATGACAATTCAAAAAGTCCATCTGAATTCGAACTGGTTCCGAAATGCGTATCCTTTACTGCGATATTGGCATTTGCAACCGCTACATTTGTTTCAGTATTGTAAACATGTCCGTTAATGGAAAAAAGTGACTGGCTTAAAGCCGGTTGGAATGAGAAACCCAAAAGCAGAAGTATATAAAAGAGTATTCTTCTCTTTTTCATGGCAGCGATAGGTGCACTACTGTTCATTCTCCTGATTAATTGCTTATGTATGTGAAAATACATTTTTTCGCTATTTGATAATACATTTTTCTTCCTAAATAATTTAATTTTTACTGTATAAATAGTAAATGTGGGGTTACATAGTTTATTCATTCAGACGAACATCCATTCCACTGATAACAGGCCTGTGTTCGCTTTGGTTATTGGAGGTAAATTCAACTACCAGTGCACCATTTGCATCGGGTCTGACATCCGGTATCTCGACCACAAATACCCTGTGTGAACCACCGGCTTCATCCGCAATGTCCAGATTATTTATAACGGGATTTCCTTGTACGGCAATGTCAAATAACCGTTTTGAGATCTTAGTATCAGCCGGCTCGCTGAAATGCAAACGAACCGTATAGGTAGCATCATCACCAGGGTTGGACGACCCCCTGTAGAGTCCGTCCAACTGTATGCGGCGAATCCCTTCTATACCTGATGCAGCCACCCAGCGATGCCCATTATTCACTTCCTGAATTAAAGAAATATGCTGTCTGAACAAATCCAACGTACCATTAATTTCTATTTCGACAGGTACATCCGGTGCGGGGCCGCCTATTTTTGGATATTCCAGCCACATAACATTCTCCTCTTTTGCAAGGCGACTGCCCGGTGCTCCAAAGTTGATGCCAATATTTTGTATCGTGCCGGGAACCGGATCCGAGAGATGATTGAACGTCCACCATTCCGCTTCGGACATGTGAACAAGTCCGAGTGAGGTCTGAAGCTGATAGCTGCAGGAACAGGACCTGGTATATTCGGGCGCACTGAACATTCCATCGGCAACAATCAGGTTATTGGTGCAACCGGCTCGAAATCCGGTAATATTGCCGGTTCCAGCATTATGTTCCAGATCAGTAATACCGGCGGAACCTGATCGAAATGATATCAAATGTTCACTGTAATTCTGGGTTCCACAGCGTAATGCACCGAGCCAGGTCCATGCTTCATTCTCGGAAGTTATCGGATGAAGATGCGTTTTCCGTTCACCTGTAAGCATATCCACAGCTCGCTCAGTGGTGCTTCCAATAATCTCTCTTCGGCTGGCATGCAGACCCAAAGGTGACCTTCGCTGCGGATATGAATCAGCCCATAGCAAATTTCCGCTGGCCCCCTGCAAGGTCAGAATCCGATCTCGCGGTTCATCAGGCAAAGCCCTGCGCCGACCGATATGACCTGATTGAACAAGCACGTCATGTTGCTCTGAATAACTTAATGATGTACCAAAAACTTCCTCATCGTACTCCCAAACGACTGATCCGGAATGGATATCCAAAGCCCGGACCTGTGGATCTGTATCGGGCTCAATACCCCGGCGGCCAAGTAAATTTTGGATTTCTTCCGACAGGTTATCAATCACAAAGACTTTGTCGGAACCTGCGGCAATAGCGTTATGCCGAAATCCATAGCGTGCTTGATGAGCCCACTGAATTTCGCCGGTATGACGATTCATAACGACAATAAATTCACTCGAGGTGGCATTCCAGTTGCCCTCACGTCCGGGTTGGGCATCGTCGAACATATGCGGATAGGCAGCAGCGATCAGCCAGTCTCCTGAATGCCGAATAACTCCCCACCGCAATTGCTCGCCATTCTGCAGTTGCGCACCATAGGATTTAACCATTTCCACCATAAACGGATCACGTTCAAGTTGCATTAATTCATCCCATTCAGGCATATCGAATGTCTTGATCAGTTCACCTGTGGATGGTTTCAGGAGCAAACAGCTGTCATCGTGTAATAGATATATGGCATCCGAACTCGAAACATAGGGGCTCCCAATAAAATTGGCACCCGGCTGGTTGGGATAACCTGTTTCCTCGCCATCTTCATCAAGCTGAGTGAAATATTCTCCAACAAACGGCAGTTCTTTTGACCATAGCTCGCGACCGGTATAGACACAACGGGCGGAAATATGATGCGGGCCAAGTATAATAATCCGGCCGTCAATGACCTGTGGAATGGGTCCGTTCATATGGCGCGGAAGAGCCTTGTGGTTGGGTGGACCACCAAACCAGGTGATTCCAAGTGGTGCTTTAACGCGATTATCAGGAGAAAAAGCAGTATTGCCTGCATCCGAATATTGATGCGTCCACGATCCAGAGCCCGGAAGTGAGCCCGGTCGACGCAGCAGCACGTGATCCCGATTAAGGCTCAGCTCCGCTTTTTCAAGTTCCGCCGATTCTACTGCATCGGCAAAAAACTTCTGATGATTCGTTGCAAATGGTCGGTACCAGCTGCGTCGCGACTCCTGCATTTCCAGATACACCGTGCCGCCATAAGGACGAAGTGGACGGAACAACGCCTTGACAAAATCCTGACCGGATTCCAATCCTCCTGCTACCGGATCCTCCGATACAATCAAACTTGCAATATACTCCGGAAAACGCCTCGACATCGCATCTCCCTGATGCACGGCTACCCGCTTGCCATACAAACCGGCCGAACGGAACTTCTCACGCAGACGATTCACCTGTTCCATGTCCGGATCAAAGGCCACTATGTGCAAATCCGACTGTATCAGCAACTCCTCGAGCATTCGGCCGCTGCCGATTCCAAACATCAGGGCATAACCCGCCATTTGTTCTGACGATTTCAGCAGTTCCTCCACCTGGCCGGACCACTCGTCGTCTCCACCTGGCAAGGGTTGCGGACGGTAGGAATGGACCACAGGTTCCTGCTGTTCGGATCCGAAACTGTACAAGCGGCCTTCCTTTGTCATTACAAGCAAGCGGCCTTGAGCGGCCACCATACTAAACACTTCACCCGATACAGATTTTTTCCATATCACCTGCGGTGTTTCACCTGTACGGTTGGCATCTATTGCATAA
>SLQC01000416.1 GCA_007131625.1 Balneolales bacterium
AAAGATTTACAGCCAGGCAACGCCAAGAGATAATGCAGCAGTCCAGCAAATCTGCCAAAAACTCAATGAAACCCAGACTACCTATCCTGGCACAGATTGGGTGCTTCAGTACGATTTGGCGACATGAACTTTTACGTCAGGTCAGGAGTTCTGTATTTACAAATATGCACGATTAAAAACATCACTTGGCTCACGGCATGGGTCAGACACTTTTGTCCGGGGAAAATGCTTCGTCAGGCCAGGATAAAAAGCGATCCGGAATTACAGATGTTGAGTATTCAAGTATGTATTCAACGTGTACTGCTTATTCGATGAAATAACTCGTTAGAGGTGAATTGTTCCCATATCCCATAGCCATATGAGCAACGCTGGTGCGGTAAAGGTGATCCTGCACTAGTGTGACGCGCCGGTCCTTTGCCGGTATCGGTGTCCGATAAATCCGAAGTTCTCCCGGTACGGAAGTAATAATTTCCTCCCGCCAGTCGCCAAACAGATCCAGCCAGGCGACTTGCCGGCCTTCGACACCCTCAAATAGTGTCTCATCATCCGGAAACCGAAAAATACGACCGTCTACCAGCATTTCACGCTGTGTTGTTCCGTCCCAGTAGACGGCTCGAGGTGATAACGTGCTCCAGGGGATATTGTCTTCTCTGGCAATTAGCTTACCTTGCGCTGTGTATAGCCAACGCTCATCAGTGTTCGATTCCCCCGAATAGGTTTCCATGCCCACGTTGGAGGCGTCAATATTCGACACAAGCCCGGAACCGTGAATATGTCTGGTTGCCCTATCCAGTCCCCAAATCAGTTCGCCTGTCCTGGCGTCCAACATGCTGATGCCATGACGGTTCGAGGTGGTTTCCATTCCCAAATACACCTCCATGCCAGGACGGCCTGGATCGAGGTTGCCTACATAGAGATTATCCGGATGACCCATGCTTTTAGCCCACAGGCCGTCGCCGTTGTCATCAATCACGGCTGCCCCAAGGAGTATCTCGTCCCGTCCGTCGCCATCAAGATCCAATGTATGCAGATTGTGGGCCCCCTGACCGTGATAGAATCCTCCAGGCTCATCGGAGCTCTCCCATGCCCAGAGTTGCTCCAACTCACCGTCGTTGAACTGAAACGCACTGAGCTTCATAAGACTATACGTACCTCGTTGCGCCACCACGCAGGGTGTCTTGCCATCCAGATATGCCACACCGATCTGGTTGCGAGAGGTGTAGCTATACTTTCCGAGCCCATCCCGTGACGGCCAGTCCGCACGTGCCAACTCTTCTCCGGTCATCCCGTCAAGTATGGATATATACTCCGGCCCGCTCCTCACGCGTCCACCCGCCTTGTAATTGCTATGAGATGGTCGTTCGGGTGATGGCTCGCCATCTCGATAGTCTGCATGTGTAGGTGCAGTTTTAACCGCTACTTCCGCACGGCCGTTACCCGTAAAATCAAATACCACATAGGGCGAATACCAGATACCGGCCTCGATATTCCATCCCAAGTCTTTGCGCCACAGAAAAGTGCCGTCGGAAAGGTACGCCTCCAGCTTATATGTGGTTTCGCTTGGCCGCCAATAACGATAAAATGGATCTATATTGGTATTTGGTGTCTTAATGACGTAATCAAAGTGCCCGTCTCCGTTCAGGTCGCCGATGCCTACTTTCTGGAAGGTCGTGTTTTCGTTATCAAGGGTGATTGCATGGTAAGGCTTGACCTCCGGATGGGCTTGTAACGTATAGGCTTCGGACAGTTCGGAGTGGTATTTACCGCTGAGCGCTTCAATGAAATACCGGTTCTCGACACTCAGGTCCGCGGTATCATCAATAAAATCGGTTGTTTGCATGACCGGATTGTCGTTCAGTCTGACTGGTTCACCGCCGTTCGCAGACCGGTAGACATGGAAGGCTGAATTTTTGTCTTCCTCCAGCAGCCGCCAACGCAGGTAGACGTCTCCTTCCTCGCGCGGCATGGCAACCAGACCTCGTCCAAGAACTTCCCGGACACGGTCCTGATTGAAAGCCCAACCCTCCACTTTCGGTCGTGGCGGTGCTGTGCGCTCAGCAGGCCCCTTGCGCAGCTGGACATCGTCTACCCATGCCCGCACCGCACCCACACCGTTGATGCGCACGTACAGACTTCTGCCATCCGGCGGTACAATGGATGTCGCCTGAAGAAACCGCCAATCCCCCGTTCCATAGGCTTCGTGTGTCCCACCTCCGGCACCTCGTCTGAAATGCAAGGGGCGCGGTTCTTCATCACCTGTAACCTCGACAATATCCAATTCAATCCGATCGGTGTCCTCGAATTTCACCCAGGCCGTAACGGTCCACACCTCACCTGGATTGACATCAAGGCGCCCCTCGTTAATCAATGCCCAATCCGTACCTGAAGAAACAGGTTTACCGGCCCGTGCGATCTTGACCGACCGGCGGCCGCTCCTGGCTTCGGATGTGTCAAATGCCGCAGAACCGGATCCGTCCCAGGAGTGCCAGGTCCAGCCGCTTTCATCGAGGACATCCCCGGTTTCGAAGTTCCCGTTTATGATACCGTTGATTTCAGGAACAGGATCCACCGATCGGGCCCAGCCCATCACGAGGATAACGGGCAGTATGCCCACGGCACAGATGACAAGCTTCCATGCATGTTGTTCAATTCTTTTGGATTGTTTACGCATGATTTTTTTCAACTGAATTAGCCATCGTTATTTTTATATACAAAAAACACCTTAATCGACCTTCGTCCCATGCACATACCGGGCTTCAATTAGTCCCTCACGTTTTTGAATAGAACAGTAAAACCAGAATACTCAGGAAGAGATATTCAGGAGAGTAAAAATTATAGTGCCCGATAAAAGGTAATTGGTACATGATGAATAAACAAGAATAAAGAGGGGGTTTTCGGTTCCCCTTAATGATTCTTTTCAGATGTACTGCAAACCGGAATAACCGAGTTAAACATAACCTGAATGCGTGAATAAATACATGAAATGGCGTTTATTGACTTGCTTTTTACTAATTTGGCAGAGATATTCTGTTTCGATGTTCGACAAAATGAATACAGAAAATGGTCTTGGGAAACAGGTGGTTCCTGTGTATTATGACATTGTCCAGTCAGAAATGCTTAACGGTGCGTGCTCTATCCTTCATTATGAAACAGAAATTATAAACAGATGAAATGGTCATGACGGCTATCCGTCACACAGGAGCATGTTTATTTCCGTCATGAACATTTCGCTTACGCGGTTCATTGAGCATCTGACGTAAGAAATCTAACGTTTTAAAAACATGCATACGAAAGGTTTTAATAAGTTGATTAACATCCCACGGTTAGTCTTTTTAACCTTTGTTTGGGTGATTCTATCGTTTTCACTATTTGCAGGAACAGTCTTTGCCTTTACGTTTTCGGCTCAGGAAACAGATTCCGAGGCAGAAGCTGTTGTATCTGATGCAGAATGGCCGGTAATCGGAAGCGAACAAAAAGCGTGGTCCAGATGGTGGTGGATGGGTAATGCCGTTACAAAATCGGGTATCACTTCTCATCTTGAAAAAATGGCAGAAGCCAACTTTGGCGGAGTGGAAATTTCTCCCATATATGGAGTGGAAGGGTATGAAGAGGAATCCGTTGCATATCTGTCTCCCGAGTGGATGGACCTTTTGGTTCATACGGTAGAAGAAGGCAACCGGCTGGGAATGAAAATTGATATTATTACCGGTACCGGGTGGCCTTTTGGAGGGTCACATGTAACAACAGAAGATGCTGCCCGCAGATTAACGGTGAGAACGTATCAACTTGGTGGCGGACAAAAATTGAATCATCAGATTCAGCATGTGAACAGGCGCAATGCTGCCAAAGCACCACTTGTGGTTTTAATGGGCTATTCATCGAATGGCCAGTCGGTTGATCTGTCAGGCTATGTTGATGAAAGAGGGCATCTTGACTGGATTCCTGATGAAGATAGCGGCAGCTGGCAGCTGGTTGCCTTTTTCAATGACTGGACGAATCAAGATGTCAAGCGTGCCGCTCCGGGTGATGAAGGGCACGTTATGGATCACTTTTCAGACAAGGCCCTGGCCAATTATCTTGCCCGGTTTGATACCGCTTTCGATGAAGTTGGAAACGGTTTATTACGCGCTTTTTTCAATGATTCCTATGAAGTTTCGGGTGCAAACTGGACCTACGATTTTTTCGATCAGTTTCAGAAGTATCGAAACTATGACCTTAAAGAATATCTTCCGGAATTTCTCGGGATGAATGTGTCCGACCGGTCTTTGACAAATCCGGACATTCCCTCTCGTGAGATTACCCGGCGGTTGCGGGCCGATTTTCATGAAACCATTCATGATCTTGCTTTACATCGTTTTGTGATTCCGTGGACGGAATGGGCAAACTCCAAAGGGAGTCTCTCAAGAAATCAGGCTCATGGCTTCCCTGCAAATATACTGGATATCTATGGAGCAGCTGATATACCGGAAATGGAAATATTCGGGCAGTCACAATTTCGTATCCCGGACCTTCGCACCAATCCGGATGTCAGTCACCGGATCGATTCACCCAATCCCCTGATTTTAAAATTTGCTTCTTCAGCGGCTCACGTAGAAGGCAAAAAACTTACATCATCAGAAACGGCAACCTGGCTGGATGAGCATTTTATGGTTTCCCTGTCGCAACTGCGTCCGCATGTTGACATGCAGTTTATTGCAGGCATCAATCATACCATCTATCACGGCACTACCTATTCGCCACCGGAAGAAAGCTGGCCCGGATGGAAATTTTACGCATCCACCCACTTTGCACCTGTCAATACGTTCTGGGATGACCTTGGTGATTTTAACAGGTATATGGCAAACACCCAGTCTTTTCTCCAGGCAGGCAATCCGGCAAATGATATTTTGTTATACTTTCCGATTCATGATTTATGGCATACTGATACCAGAGATGCAGGCAATCCTTATTTCATCAGGGTACACAACCCGGATGTGTGGTTTTATGGAACAAATTTGGGAAATACTGCCGAGATACTGTGGAACCGCGGTTATGCATTTGATTATGTCTCCGATCAACAAATTGCCGGTATTGAGGTGCGTAATCAGTCGTTGCATACAGGGAATACCAGTTACCAGACAATTGTAGTACCCGATGCCAGATTTATGCCGCTTGAAACCCTGTCCCGATTAGTTGAAATAGCTGAATCCGGGGGAACTGTCATATTTAAAAATAATCTGCCGGTTTCGGTGCCCGGTTTTTTTGAATTTGAACAAAGGCAGAAAAGACTTGAAGAGATTTATAGTCAACTGAATTTCCATCCAATTGGCCAGGGTATTCATAAAGCGGAGACAGGCGGCGGACAGATTCTGAAAGGGGAAAATGCAGAATATTTACTAACCAAAGCAGGCATTCAAAGAGAGCCTGTTGCGGAAACCGGTTTGAGTTACATTCGGCGAAGTCATGAAAATGGTCATTACTATTTTATTTCAAATTTGTATGCAGAAAGTGTGAATGAATGGATTCCATTGGCAACAGAAGCGGAGTCTGTGTTGCTTTTCGACCCTTATTCGGAGAAAAGAGGATTAGCACGAATTCGACAAGGGGAGAATGATCACATTGAGGTTTATCTGCAATTAAAACCCGGTGAGTCCAGAATCATTAAAACCTGGAGGTCTGCTGCTGAAGAATTTGGAATGTGGACTTACTACCTGGAAGATGCTCATCCGGTGCCGATAGAAGGTAACTGGAAGATTCGGTTTATGAAAGGTGGTCCTGTATTACCTGAAGATAAAGAAACAGGCCGGTTGGTTTCATGGACTGATCTGGGAGATAGTGATGCAGTACGATTTGCCGGTACAGCTAGACACGCAATTGATTTCCAGCGTCCTGATGTTACCGCAGATGCGTGGCGTTTGAGCCTGGGTAAGGTTGCTGAAAGTGCCGAAGTGTATTTGAATGGAGAGAAAGTGGCCTCTGTCTGGAGTCATCCGTTTGAAGTCAACATCGATAACGATCTATTGCAGGATGGAAACAACAGACTGGAAATCGATGTAACCAATCTCATGATCAACAGAATTATTGATATGGATCGACAGGGGATACGATGGCAAAAATTTTATGACATCAACATGGTAGATATCAATTATCAATCTTTTGATGCTTCCGGGTGGGAGCCGATGGAATCGGGGTTAATCGGACCGGTTCAATTGATTCCTCTTATTGAAACAGGTGGGGATTAGCATATTATGTATTATGATTCAATTACGAAGTTTTGCATGATAAAAAAATCCCGGAGACCTGTTTTTATAGTGATAGTGTGTGCGATTCTGTTGGCCGGGTGTACCGGTGGGAATGATTATGTGGATATGCTCAAAGAGAAGAACCCCGGTTATGAGCGGCATATCTCAGGACACTTCGCACCCATGTGGGAGCCAATGGCTCGCCAGATGGTACAGGAATATGGACTTGGAAAAGGTATAGCTGTTGATATCGGAAGCAGTTCCAGTCCTTTTCTCATCGAACTTGCCGCCCTTACCGAAATGCGCGGTTATGCGGTGGACATTAATCCCTGGGCCTTGCGGCTGCTGGGAGTTTTTGTAGATGAAGCCGGGCTTACCGGTCGAGTAATTCCAGTTGAAGGGGACTGGCAGGATCTGCCTTTTAGTGATAATTTTGCCGACTTTATTTTCAGCCGGGGTACCATTCCGTTTGTACCGGATCAGGTACAGGCAATTCGGGAAACCTACCGAGTGCTGAAACCGGGAGGCATTGCCTTTATCGGTCATGGCGGATTCGGAACTCTGATCGACCAGGAGGATCGTGAACTATTGGTGCAGTGGAGGCTTGGTTGGGATGCCGGGGGGCGCGACCGGCCGGAAGGCTGGGATGGCCCGAAGGAAGGGATGACAGAACTGGCAATGCAGGCGGGATTGCCGGATGGAAGTTATAAGCTGATCACCGAGTCACCGGTTGGATGGTGGCTGGAAATTCGCAAATGAAACGGGTTACGCAGTACCGGGATACCATCCCGGTGTTGCATTACCATCACCGGCTATTTTGTAAACAAACGGAAAACAGTAACCGTGTGATAGAATTCATTGGGATGCAGCGTTGTTGAAGGGAATCCGGGTTGATTCGGTGAATCCGGAAAATGTTGTGGCTCAAGACAAAAGGCTGATCGATATTCATAAGGAATCCCCTCGCGTCCGGTATCCGAACCATCCAGAAAATTCCCCCCATAAAACTGTATGCCGGGTTCTGTAGTAAATATTTCCAAAACCCGGCCGGATTCCGGCTCATAAACATGAGCCGCCAACTCCAGGGCTCCTTCTTCTTTCTTGTTTAGCACAAAGTTATGATCATAACCACCGCCATATTCCAGCTGCTGATTCACTTCGTTCAAACGTGCACCAATAGGTGTTGCTGACGTGAAGTCAAACGGCGTATTCGCAACCGGAGCAATTTCACCTGTTGGAATCAGAGTGGAATCTACCGGAGTGTAGTGATCTGCATTAATCTTCAATTCATGATCATTGATGATTCCGCTTGCAGCACCACCAAGATTAAAGAAGGGGTGACTGGTCAGGTTTATCACCGTTTTATCATCAGTAACCGCTATATAATCAATCATTAAATCGTTGTTATCCATAAGGATATACTGCACTTGTACTTGCAGGTTACCCGGGTAGCCCTCTTCGCCGTCTGCAGAAAAGTACTGCAACCGTAATCTCCGGTCGCTGATCTGATGGGCATCCCATACGACATTATGAAACCCTCTGATTCCACCATGCAAGTGGTTTGGAGGATTGTTTCTTACCAGACTGTAGGTGTTGCCATTCAGATCGAATCTCCCATCAGCAATCCTGTTCCCATACCTTCCGATTAACGCGCCGAAATATATTTCATTTGAGTTGAGATATCCATCTATAGTATTATACCCCAGAACAATATCGTCCATTTTACCATGACGGTCGGGTGACGGCCAGCTTACTATGCGCCCCCCGTAGTTGGTTATGTATATTTTCACATCCCGGTCATTTTCGAGTGTGAAAAGATCCGTTTTTTTACCGTTATGCCCGGTCTGAAAGTTTCCTGCATCGGGAGGAACATATTCTGATTTACCGGGTTTTCGGATTGCGTTTTCACAGCTTGCCATAGCCAGTATCATGAGTAATAAAGCAAAGTAAATCAAGATCAACATTTTCATATTTAGCAACTAAGGGATTGATAATTTTAGTTTCTGCGTTTTCCGGTGAAAACTGGATCAAACTTCGCGGTTCTGTCATGTATGTAAAAAGTACGTTGTGTGATGAGTAACATTTTATGAATTAAAGTAATAGAATTCAGTAAACTTTTTGTTCATTAAAAATATTTGACTGATAAATCATAGTGTCCGGGCACATCATTGACAAAGAAAAGTGAGTGGCGTTTTATGCGTATACGTCATATGACGAGTAAAAGCATGTCAATTCCTGGCAGGTTTCAGGATTGATTTCGCTGCCACGCCTGAATGTAATTTGTGAATTACCATACGATGTAAGGGTACCGCAGATAAGAATGAAAATTTTGTAAGAACCGGGTAAATCGCCATACGTTGGAAGGGTTTGGAAACTTATTTGACGAATTCATTTTAATCGTGTACTTTATACGAAGTGTTGTATTTACACTTTAAATAATATTGACCGGTATTGTTTTTTGAATCAATATGACAGCATAGAACGGTTTCCAGTAGCCCTTGACGGAATAATTTTCGGTTTCGATCAATTTACCCTCAAACTATTGCTTATCAAGAGGGATTTTGAACCCGAAAAAGGTAAATGGTCTTTGATGGGGGGGTTTCTGCGGCCTGATGAAAACCTGGATGAGGCAGCCTCACGTATTTTGAAGATGTTGACCGGTCTTAAAAATATTTATTTGGAACAATTGTATGGATTTGGTGATGTTGACCGTGACCCTGTCGAAAGAACCATCTCTATAGCTTACTATTCCCTGATAAATATTCAAAACCATGACAAGGATCTGGTCAAAAAGTACAGTGCCCGTTGGTTTCCAGTCAAGGAACTTCCAGATTTGATTTTTGATCATCACAAAATGGTTGAAGCGGCTAAAGCCCGATTACGATACAAAGCCGCCCGTCAACCTGTAGGATTCGAGCTGCTTCCTGAAAAATTCACCCTTCCTGAGCTTCAGCAACTCTATGAAGCAATCTATGAGACCAGACTGGACAAGCGAAATTTCAGACGAAGAATTTTGTCTATGGGCGCTTTGGTTAATACCAATGAAAAGCAGAAAGAGTTTTCAAAAAAAGGTGCATATCTCTATAGGTTTGACAGAGAGACGTTCGAAAGGCAGTATGCTTTGACTGGTGGCTCTAACCAGATTTTTAAACCACCCAATAAATGATTCGTTATGGCTTGCGATATTGTTACAATGACAAAATGTAACTCAGCTGAAAATGTCCTGGGAAAGTACGACAGCACCCTTTTTCATGTGGAAGGCAACATGTTATGTGTAGAGATAAACATTAAGCGGGGGAAGGGGAAGGCAACATGTTATGTGTAGAGATAATTAAAAAACAGGTGAAGGAGTAAGGGTTGATATGAGTGGGTAATTTTTATGATTTTAATTATTTAGATATAAATATGTGATGTAGCTATGAAAAAGCAGAAAGAAGACAAAGAAGACTATGTTATAGGTGTGGATTTTGGCACCGATTCGGTACGGTCCGTGTTGCTTAGCACAAACGGGGAGTTGATAAATGATTCGGTACACTATTATGCCCGTTGGTCAAAAGGCAGGTATTGTGACAGTTCAATGAATCAATTCCGGCAACATCCGCTTGATTACCTGGAAGGAATGACCCGGACTATTACTTCGGTACTGGATCAGGCTGGTGATTCAGTCAGGTCCAGGGTAAGAGCTATATCGGCAGATACAACCGGGTCTACTCCGGTTGCGGTAGATAAGAAAGGATGCCCACTGGCACTAAATGCAGATTTTGAAGAAAATCCCAATGCCATGTTTATCCTGTGGAAAGACCACACGGCCATCCGTGAAGCGGAAGAGATCAATGGTCATTCGATCGCCTGGGAGACTGATTATACGAAATACGTTGGTGGTATCTACTCATCAGAGTGGTTCTGGGCCAAAATTTTGCACACGCTGCGTAACGATGAAAAAGTGAGAAAGGCGGCCTGGTCGTGGGTTGAACATTGCGACTGGATTCCTTTTGAATTGACGGGAGGAAACGATGTTCAACAAATGAAGCGAAGTCGCTGCGCAGCGGGCCATAAAGCCATGTGGCATAAGGATTTTAACGGGCTTCCCGATCAGGATTATTTCAGTACCCTGGATCCGCTGCTCGACGGGATTCGCTCTCGTATGTACCAGGAAACCTTTACTGCTGACCAATCCGCAGGAACACTTTCGGCAAAATGGGCGAAGTTATTTGGCCTGAGTCAAGAGGTGATTGTGGGGGTGGGTGCTTTTGATGCCCATATGGGGGCCGTTGGGGGTGAAATTGAGCCCTATCAGCTAAGCAAAGTGATGGGAACTTCTACTTGTGATATGCTGATTGCGCCCTATGAAGATATTGAAGGCAGGTTGATCAGAGGCATTTGCGGCCAGGTCGACGGCTCAGTGGTGCCCGGGATGGTGGGGCTCGAGGCAGGGCAGTCCGCTTTTGGTGACTCATATGCATGGTTCAGGGAGGTTCTTCTCTGGCCTCTGAAAAATGCTCTGCAGAACAACAGCACTGCAGACATGGAAACACGACAGATTATGCTCGATGATTTGAAGAACTCGTTAATTCAAGACCTGGAACGGGCTGCTGAGGGGCAGTCGAATAGACCAGATGAGTACGGATTGATTGCCCTTGACTGGTTGAATGGCCGGCGTACCCCCGATGCCAACCAAAAATTAACTTCAGCTATAGAAGGTCTGAATCTCGGTACCGATGCACCCGATATCTTTCGAGCACTGGTGGAAGCGACCTGCTTCGGAGCCAAGGCCATTGTCAACCGGTTTATTGAAGAAGGTATCCCCATAAATGGAATCATTGGCATGGGAGGTGTCGCTAAAAAATCGAAATTTGTCATGCAAATGTTAACTGATGTGTTAAACATGCCGATTCGAATAGTGACTTCAGAACAAACCTGTGCTCTCGGTGCCGGCATGTTTGCTGCTACGTCAGCCGGTTTGTTTGCATCAGTGGAAGACGCTATGAAAGCGATGGGTTCCGGATTTGAGAAAACCTTCTTGCCGCAACCGGAAATGGTCAGGGTCTACAAGAAGAAGTACGAACGCTTTCGTTTGCTTTCCCGTGATGTGGAAAATCGTATTTCGTCGGCTCAGCATTAGTTAAACCAAATAAAGAAGACAGATGAGTACGTTCAAAACACTCAAACGGAAAGCATACAAAGCCAATTTACAAATCGATGAAATGGGCCTGGTCAAGTTCACTTTTGGGAATGTCAGTGCAGCCGACCGTGATCGAGGTGTCTTCGCTATCAAACCGAGCGGTGTTCCTTATGAGGAACTGAATCCGAATGAAATGGTCGTAGTGGATTTTGAAGGCAACATTATCGAAGGCAGTTTACGTCCCTCTTCTGACACCAAAACGCATGCGGTGCTTTACAAATACTGGCCCAATATTGGAGGGGTGGCACATACACATTCAACCTATGCAACTGCATGGGCACAGACGTTGTGCGATATACCTATACTTGGAACGACTCATGCCGACCATTTGACCGTAGATATTCCTTGTGCCCCGCCGATGTCTGACGACATGATACAGGGTGATTATGAATATCAAACCGGGTTTCAGATCCTGACTCTCTTCAAACAGCGGCAGTTATCTTATGAAAAGGTCGAAATGGTACTGGTAGGTAATCACGCTCCCTTTACCTGGGGGAAATCTGCCGATAAAGCGGTTTATAATAGTGCTGTCCTTGAAGAACTGGCTCATATGGCTTTTATCAGTTTTCAAATCAATCCCGAAGTTTCACGAATGAAACAGACACTCATTAACAAGCATTATGATCGTAAACATGGGAAAGATGCATCTTATGGTCAAAAAAGGGATATAAACAGATGAAAAACAATAACCTGAATAAGGATAAACCGGTAATAGGTGTTTTGGGGATTATGCAAGAGCTCTATGACAAGTCTCTCCCGGGTATCACCCAGCGTCAGGAAAAATTCGCCCGTAAGGTATGCGACCAGCTGTCGGATGTTGGAGATTTTATTTTCCCGCGAGCGGCTCGTAACCGCGATGATATCGAAGAGATTCTGGGGGATTTCAATCACAGCGGGCTTGATGGAGTGATGATTGTTATGCTGACCTATGGACCTGCCATGCGGACCATCCGGGCGCTTCAAAAGAACAATCTTCCGATACTCCTTGCCAATATTCAACCGGTATCGGAAATTACAACCGATTGGGATATGGCCGATCTGACGTATAACCAGGGGATTCACGGTGCACAGGATATGGCCAATGCTATTCTCAGAACTATTGGCGAGCGGTATGATGTGATTTCTGCCGACTGGAAATCCGAAGAATTTAAATCTCACGTTGACAAATGGGCACGGGCAGCAAAGGCTGCAGGTGCACTTTCACGGATGCGTGTAGCTGCTATCGGAAAAATGCATGGAATGGGTGATACGCTCTCCGATGAAGCTGCCTTTACACGAGTCATCGGTCCCGAAGTGAATCGTGAGTACATAGGCGAAGTTTACCGCTGTATGGAAGCGGTCACCGACGAGGCGATTGAAAAACAGATCAACATCGAACGCGAGCGCTTTCATGCAGATGCTACAATGCCCATTGAGAACTTCCGGTATGCTGTTCGTATGTACCTGGGGTTCAAAGCTTTTCTGGAGCAGGGTAACTATGATGCTTTCTCCGCACATTTTGATGTATTCAAAGGGGATGGACGATTCGAACAGATCCCAATGCTGGCAGCATCAAATCTGATGGCAGAAGGGTATGGGTATGCTGCCGAAGGGGATACCAACACCGCGAGTATGGTCGCCGCCGGTCATATCATCGCTGATAACGCTCATTTTACAGAAATGTATGCCATGGATTTCAAGCGACAGTCCATGCTGATGAGCCATATGGGAGAAGGCAACTGGAAAATTGCACGCAAAGACAGACCGGTGCGGCTTGCCGACCGTGAACTCGGCATTGGTGACCTGGATAATCCTCCGACGACAGTGTTTATGGCCGAGCCGGGCCCGGCTACGATGATCTCACTGGTTCACCTCGCCGGGGAGCATTTCCGGCTTGTAGTTACTCTGGGACGAATTTTGGATTCCGAGGAGTATCCTTACATTGAAATGCCGCATTTCCACTTCAAGCCGGATACAGGTCTGAGTAAATGTAACGATGGCTGGCTGAAGGCCGGCGGAACACATCATCAGGTGTTGCATCCTGGTGACCAGCGTGAAAAATGGAGAATTCTTTGTAATATCCTCAACATCGAGTTTGTTGAGGTGTAAACATTTATTCTAAAATAAGCGGGTGAGTAAAATGGGAGTACTATCAGTACTGGACTGGGCTGTGGTAGGATTATACTTCTTGTTGATCCTTGGCATCGCCTGGTGGGTAATCAAGCAAAAAACAGACACACCATCGGATTTCTTTCTGGCAAGTCGCCACCTCGGATGGTTCATCGTAGGAACTTCCATTTTTGCATCCAATATAGGTTCGGAACATCTTGTAGGCCTCTCCGGTTCCGGTGCGACCGACGGTGTGGCCATGGCTCATTACGAACTCCATGCCTGGTGTCTTCTGGTGCTGGGATGGGTCATGATTCCTTTCTATATCCGTTCCAAAGTCTTTACGATGCCGGAATTTCTGGAGCGTAGGTTTTCGCCGCTGGCCAGAACGCTGCTTTCAACGGTTTCACTGATCGCATATGTGCTTACCAAAATTGCCGTCGGTATCTTCGCCGGTGGGGTGGTGCTCAGTGTACTGATGCCGGAACTCCAATTCATGGGGCTGGACAGCTTCTGGCTCGGTTCTATTTTGGTGATTCTTTTCACCGGCATTTACACAGCACTCGGGGGACTTCGTGCCGTAGCCTACACCGAGGCGGTCCAGGCGCTGGTGCTAATTTTTGGTTCTTTTTTTGTACTTGTTTTCGGACTCAAGGCTTTGGGCGGATGGGGTCCGTTGTTCGAAATAACCGGGCCCGAGATGTGGAACCTCTGGAAACCGTTGGTCCCCGAAGGAATGAATGCCACCTGGGCTCCGATCCACACAGATACTGATATGGCCTGGTATTTTAACAACCAGTATCCGTGGCTCGGAATGCTTTTTGCCGCGCCGATTGTTGGTCTCTGGTACTGGACTACCGACCAGTATATCGTTCAGCGTGCGTTAGGCGCTCCGAACGAGATGCAGGCACGTCGCGGTACCATCTTTGCCGCATTTCTTAAATTGTTTCCGGTTTTCATCTTTATTATCCCGGGTATCATCGCTTACGCACTTGCCGAATCCGGACAAATTGCTGCTATGCAGGAGCACATGATCGGTCCCGATGGTGAAGTCATCCGTGAAAACGCACAGGCCGCATTTCCGATGATGGTTGCTCATGTGCTGCCGGTTGGCGTGCGCGGGCTGGTGGTCGCCAGTCTTCTGGCCGCGCTGATGAGCTCCCTTGCCGGTGTATTCCACGCCTCGTCCACACTCTTTACGATGGATCTTTACCACAAGCTCAAACCCAAAGCCACCGATCTCGAGCTGGTCTGGATGGGACGTGTTGCGGTCGTATTCATGATTGTCATCGGCCTGTTTTGGATTCCGGTTATTCAGGGAAGCCGCGGACTTTATGATTATCTGCAGGGAATTCAGGCCTATCTGGCTCCACCTATCTTTGTAGTCTTCTTCATGGGGGTTTTCAACAGCCGGCTCAACAAGGAAGGATGTCTGTCTGCGTTGTTTGTGGGAATATTCCTTGGCCTGTTCCGACTTGCCGTAGATACCCCCGCCATGTTGATTGACGGATTTAGCTATACCGAAGGCTCATTCCTCTGGATCGTAAACAACACCTTTTTCCAGTATTACAGCTTATTCATCTTTATTGTCTGTATTCTGGTCATGGTGGGCGTCAGCTATGCCACTCCACATCCTGACCGTGCGCGTATAACCGGTCTCACTTATGGCACAGTCACCGAAAGCCACCGGAAATTGTCACGAGCAAGCTGGACCTGGACCGATGTCTTCACATCGACTCTTTTAATGACGATCATCATTGCTATCTATATAATCTTAAGAGGGGGATAATAAGAAAGAAAGGGCTCTGAAATACATGGGACTTAGTCTAAAAGTCAACAATAGTGCAAATATTAAACCGAACGGTATCTCCAAAATACGTAATCAGAAAAAAATGAAACCTG
>SLQC01000319.1 GCA_007131625.1 Balneolales bacterium
ATTGCAGATTGATTGAAATGCAAAAAACAAGATCATCTCATGCAATAAATAATTTTGTAATGCAATAAAAGAAGAAAAAGATTTGCGCTTTAGTAAATGCTTTGCCATCTTAGGGTTGCACAAGTCCGTTGAATATCTGAAGAGGTTTGGATAGGACGTGAATAAAGCAAAACCGTAATTTTTTACAAGAAGCGAGGTTGTTATGAAGTTGTCTGGTACTACATCAGGTAGTTGGTTGGTTGCATTCTTATCGTTTTTAATTCTGTTTGTGCCATTGAAAAGTCACGGACAAGAACTGCTTCCTCTGTCATTTAATATGGATGACACCGGAATTGACTGGGAAGAAGCTGCGTTTGTCGGTTTTGAAGGCGGCGCTGTACAACGCATTGAAAATCCGGACAAATCGGGTATCAACGAAACCGATTATGTCCTTCAGTATGCAAAAGATCCTGCGGGACAGCCATGGGGTGGATTCGAGTATTATCTGGAAGACTTTGTAAGCACTACCGATGATGCCGTTTTCAGGGTCAAAGTCTGGTCACCGCGCGCGGACATCCAGGCCCGCATGAAGCTGGAAACACGGTTCGAGAATTTTTCGACCGGCGATTTGCTGGCTGATGTCACGGTAGCCGAAGAGTGGACCCAGTTTGAGTGGGATCTGAGCGGTGCCGATCATTCCGTCGCCTGGGACATGGTGGTGATCATCATGGACCTTGATGTGGATAATCCGCCTGTGGGTGGTGCTGACGACACCTGGTATCTGGACGATTTTGAACTGGCCGGAGTTGAAATCACGGACGGCCCGGATATCCCCGATGATCCGGACGCGCCTTTTGCCGGTGGTGACGGTTCTGCTGATGATCCCTACCAGGTTGCAACCATCCAGCATTTCCAGAATGTGGAAGGCAACTATCACTTCATCCAGACCGCAAATATAGATGCATCCGGTTTTGATTTCACCCCGATACCCAGTTTCGGCGGCTACTATGATGGCGGAAATTATGTGATTACTGGTCTGACTATCACCGATGGCGGACACCAGGGAGCCCCGATCAGGGTGCTTGCCGGCGGACACATCACAAACCTGGGCCTCGTCGATGTGAATATCACCGGGGAGCAAATGACGGCCGGAATAGTCGGTGAAATGGTCTCCGAAGGACTCATTGAAAACTCGTTTGTAACCGGATCGCTTGATGGTGAACTGCTGGTAGGAGGGATGGTTGGATTCATTACCAACGGTGAAGTCCGTAATTCCTACGTCAGGGTTGCCGTCACCGGTGAGATCACACAGATCGGTGGAATTGCCGGCCGGTTGAACGAAACGGGTACCGTGCGCAACTCCTTTGCCGTAGCCCAGGTCACCGGCATCAATCAGCATGGCGTTATTGTAGGCAATAATGCTGACGGGACTTTAGAAGACAGCTATTGGGATACCGAGGCAAGTGAACCGGCCAGTGCCATCGGTGATGGTGCAGAAGGTACGAATGTAGTAGGTCTGACAACTGCGCAAATGACGGGTCCGGCAGCTGAGGATAACATGACGGCACTGGACTTCGTGGACATCTGGCGAACAACGGATGACGATTATCCGATACTGGCATGGCAGCTCGAAACGGATACCGGCGACCCTGACGAACCGTTTGCAGGTGGCAGCGGCACCGCAGAAGACCCGTACCTGGTCCAGACACTCGCACATTTGAAAAATGTGTCCGGCGGTTCCCATTACCTCCAGATTGCAGATATCGATGCTTCCGAAGTCAATTTCGAACCGCTTGGCGGATTCACCGGCGAGTATGACGGTGGTGGCCACGTAATCACCAACCTGACTATCGATACCGATGATGATCTGTTCATCGGGCTGTTCAGTGTCGTGCCAGGTGGACATATCCGCAACTTGGGTCTGGTAGATGTTGATATCAGTGCTCCGGATGGCGAAATGGTTGGTGGCATCACCGGCATGCTGTCAGCCGGGGGCACGGTCAAAAATGTGTTCATGACCGGGACGGTGCAGGGATGGCTGATGGTCAGCGGCCTTGTAGGGCACGTCGTTGATGGCGTTATTGAAAACGCCTATGCACACGCAGATATCTATGGAACCGTCACACAGAACGGTGCCATTGCAGGCCGGCTGAGTGCCGATGGTGAAGTGCACAATGCCTATGCGGTTGCCCGGGTATTCGGTGGAGCACAGTTTGGTGTTGTGGTAGGCAATAATGACGGTGGTACCGTCTCCAATATCTACTGGAACAGGGATGAGAGCTGGCCTGGTGCCGGAATTGGAGCCGGGAACCCGGGATCTAACACACGGCCCCTTACCAGAGCACAAATGATCGGTTCTGCGGCAGCAGAGAACATGGATGCGTTGGATGTCGATGACGTATGGCAGGTCGTGGACGATGCCTATCCTATACTTGCCTGGCAGGATCCCGAAGATGCTGTCATCCCCACCTCAGCTGATGAACCGGATATGCCCGAGGATGTTCCAACAGCATTCGAGCTGCGTCAGAACTATCCGAACCCGTTCAATCCAACCACCCGGATTCAATTCGATCTGCCGGAACAGGCTGTCGTTTCCCTTGAAGTGTTCAACGTCATGGGACAGCGTGTAGCCACCCTTGCCGTCGGAACTTTCCAGGCGGGACAGCATGCGGTGGAATTTGATGCGACCGATTTTGCAAGCGGTATTTATATCTACCGTTTGCAGGCCGGTGAGTTCACCCAGACCCAAAAAATGATGCTTGTGAAATAAGACAGGGGGCAACTGGAACCAATTATATGGTTTCCTGATGTAATTTTGCATGAAAGATGCGTGGCTGTCGACCGGCAGCTCCGCATCTTTCATTTCACCGCTGATGAAGTTCTCTCATGCGCTGCAATCTACTGGAAATGCAATCTGTCAGCCCCACGCTTATTGCCATGGGCAATAAAAACTTGCAGCTATTTTCAATCTATAAGAAAAAAGCGCAATTAAATTGTATATAAGAGAAAATTATTTGCATTTTTATTTTATCTATTGTACTATCAAATAAGTCATGTAGACAAAAAGATGCGGTTCGATTTCATGTCTATGAACTTCGCGCCGAACTCTAAGCATAAAATGAAACAATTAATGTTGAGGATGCTATGTATAACAAATTTACAACCACGATGAAATACATGTTGATTGGCCTGTTTTTGCCAATGTACATGTTCAGCAGTGCAGCTGGACAAGTACTTGATCCACCACCTGATGAAGATGATCCTCTTGTACCGCTTCCCTGGGCTTTTAATTTTGACGACGAGGACATAAACTGGGCAGAAGACCCCGTTATGTGGCCGTTTGAAGGTGCTATCCTGGAAAGAGTCGCAAACCCGGATCAATCCGGTTTGAATGAAACCGATTATGTTTTGCGATATGAGAAATCGGCGGGTGCTCAGGGATGGGCCGGGTTTTTCTATGATCTTCCCGAACCCATCGACATAGACGAACAAACCAGGTTCCGAATGAAAGTCTGGTCACCCCGCGCCGGAGTTGAGGGCATGTTAAAGCTCGAAATGCAAACGGGACCGGAATCCCCTGAAATGCATGCTGAAATTACGGCAGATGAAGAGTGGGTTCAGCTGGAATGGAACATTCAGGAATTGGCCGGTGAAGCACCGTGGGACAGAGTCGTAATTATCATGGAAAACAGTGGAGACCCCGCCTCCGGCGGTGACAACGAGACCTGGTACCTTGATGACTTCGAATTCGTTTCAGGAGAACCGACCAGCAGTGAACTTGCAGGCTCGGAAGTTCCTGATGCACTTGAACTGAGCCAGAATTACCCGAATCCGTTCAACCCGACTACCAACATCGACTTTGCCCTTCCGGAATCCGCTCAGGTATCGCTGGAAGTCTACAATATGCTTGGTCAACAGGTTGCTACGCTGGAAAACGGATATCTCTCAGCCGGACAGCACTCCGTGACGTTTGATGGATCCAGTCTCTCAAGTGGCGTCTACTTGTACCGCCTCCAGGCCGGAAATCAGGTGCTTACACGCACTCTAACTCTGGTTAAGTAATTAGCGACTTCAGCTGAAATACTTCAGCATGAATGATTTCGGGTCGTTTGTGGTCATACCACAAGCGACCCTTTTTTTTGGTGCGCCCGGCAGGGCGCATTCACCTGGGAGTGAAAGTCTCCTATGCACCTGACAGGAGGAAGCATTAGCCGAACGGCAAGGGTGTCCACCGCGAGGTGGAATCTGAAGGAA
>SLQC01000106.1 GCA_007131625.1 Balneolales bacterium
GATCAATCCGGGAGCGGACTCGGCAACCTTAGCGATCAGTTGAATGATGCCCTCATCAATCGTTTTGTTAATCAAAGCCGCCTTCAACTTACCGATTCACCGGAAAATGCAGATGTATTGATTGAAGGAGCCATAACCTCATACTCCAATCGGCCTTTCAGTGTAGCAGGTGACCAGCGGGCCAACCTGAACAGAGTACAGATATCGGTTCGCGCCACCTATATGTACACCGGCAAGGAACGTCCGGAATGGCAAAAAAGCTTCAGTGGTAATTTTGAATACGATCCGAATGAAGACCCCATCGACGGGGAAAATACCGCCACTTTTGAAGCCTTGAACCGAATTGCTGACAATATGTTCAATGACGCAATGGGTAATTGGTGATTTTATTAATATATTCCTGCATTAAATCATCAGCCAAAAGAAATCATGAAAGGATTGCCTTTTGACATACCCAGAAGCCTGAACACTTATATCAAACAATTTGAAAGTGATCCGGACAATGGTATTAACAATTTAAAAGCCCGCCTGAAGAAAAGAGGAATGGATGCAGCCGGTTTTTTCCTGCTGGCGTGGCTCTTTCATAACAATGATCAGCAGGATCAGGCTATCGAGTATGCACTAAAGTCTAAATGTTGTGCTCCGGGAAGTCCTTTTTTGGAACATTTACACTATTTCCTGGTCCATCCCGAGCGTTTTAATGCCTGGAACCCGTATAATTATAGTTTCGAGGAAAAGGAGCAGGAATCTCCTATGGTACAGTCGGGTTATGCACTCGATCTCGATTTGCTGATCAAACAGCTTTCCAATGCAGAAAACAAGAGAATAACAATTTCACCCGATAGCAAAGACGACCGGAATCTCGGGGAAAAATCGGAAAAAGTCGAAGATATTGCATCCGAAACGCTGGCCCTGATTTACGAGAAACAGAAACGATACGAAGAGGCCATCCGGACTCTGGAAAAACTCAAACAAATCAAACCGCATAAATCGGATACCTACTCCGAGGAGATCAGACGTATCGATGGACTTAGGTCGAAAGTGGCGTCTTCGAGCGAGAAAAACTGACGAATTACCCTTTCTCAACTTCACATACCTCTATAGACCATATCTCAAACTTTCACAAACGGATTAGTACGTTTTTCGTATTCGATGGTCGTATGTACGCCGTGACCCGGCCACACAATAGTTTCATCCGGCAATGTGTACAATTTCTTCCGGATACTCTCCTCCAGCAATGCGAAATCTCCTCCAAAGAGGTCAGTACGGCCGATACTTCCGGCAAAAAGCGCATCCCCGACGATTACCCATCTCCTTGGTTTGTGATAAAACGAAAGATGTCCCGGAGCGTGACCGGGTGTGTAACGTGCATCGTATATGAACGATCCGATCTGCAAGGTCCAGGAAGCTTCAACGAATTGCGGATCGACCTGGATTGGTTCTGCATCCAATCCGAACATCATTGCCTGCTCTGGATAATTTTCAATGAAGGTGTAACTCTCTTTATGCATATAAACGGGAGCCTCGAACAGCTGAATCGCTTTCTGAAGTCCCATTATATGATCTACATGCGCATGGGTCAGAACAATCGCCTCCACTGTCAGCTGCTTCTCCTCCAGAGTTCTCAGAAGGCCATCCCACTCAGCGCCGGAAGAAAAACCGGGATCAAACAGATGGGCAGAACGTCCATGATAAACCAGGTAGGCATTTTCCTGAAACGGATTGAGTCCTTCAAAAATTTCCAGTGAAAGTTCCATGATAGGCTATTCCTAAAAAAAAGCACGTTCGTGCGAGATTAACACAAACCTGCCCTGGTAAAAAGCGGTTCAATTCCGGGTAACCGTCAAATCTTTTGTTGACTGTTTAGATAAATAACCAACAGCTGTTGACAATCTGACTTTCATCCGGAATTTATTACAAAATGCGACTATTTATCTTTTCTCTTGCCGTACCTGCGCTTGAACTGGTCGACGCGTCCGGCAGCGGTCATCATCTTCTGACTGCCGATGTAAAACGGATGGTTTTTGGAGTCGATTTCCGCTTTATAGACACCTTCTTTGGTTTTCATGGTGCTTCGCGTCACGATCTCGGACCCGTCACTCATGACCACTTTAATTTCATTGTATTCGGGATGAATGCCTTTTTTCATCTGTTTATTTTTTTTAATGTCTATCGTCAGATTGATCATCCAAGGATTAAATCATGCGTCAGTGTGATGGATGAAATCATGCACCAGTGCGCCCGATTTAGTGGCATGTGGCATGGATGATTCATCAGATAACCTATTTTTTGTTTTCAGCCTTAGACTTTCAAAGATATCATTTTTTTACAGCTTATTCAACATAAAAAGCGTATTGATCATGCCTGGCGTCCACCATACTGATGCCATATCGATCATGACGGGTTTCCATCCCAAATCCTTGCGCTACAGAAAAGTGCCGTCGGAAAGGTATGTTTCCAGATTATATGTGGTTTTGCTTGGCCGCCATGGACGATACCAAGGGTCAATATTGGTATTCGGTGTTTTATAGCGTAATCGCAGCGCCCGTCGACGTTCAGGTCGCCGATTCCTCATTTCTGGAAGGTTGTGTTTTCGTTATCAAGAGCGATTGCATGGTAAGGCTTGACCTCCGGATGAGCTTGGGAATCGGTTCGTACTATTTATGAGCGGGATCTGCCTGCCTTCCTGACGTATGCTGCTTGTCATGGGACGGGGTCAAGGCATTCAAGGCGTGGCCCGCCGCTTGCCGGATCACGATGGGTATACAGATGGAATGATCTGTTACGGGGTATTTTTTTTATTCAATTGTACTAACTTAAACAGTACGTAATCTCGAATTAGCTTTTTAAACTATTATGATAAAAAGAGGTCATTACAAGTTATGAATAAACAAAGTGCATCCTGCCTCCTGTCCGTAAAATCAATATATATATGCCTGTTTGTGATTTTAAGTATCATCACACATACTTTAATTATTTCACAAGAGGTAGCTGCTTCAACTCAAGCAGAAACCACCAGGCAGCTACAGGCAGGGGCAGCTACCAGTAATATCACTCCGCCACTTGGGACCTCAATGAATGGCGGCATGCAGGATCGGAAAGCACGGCATGTACATGATGAATTACATGCGAGAGCCTTGGCATTAGATGATGGGCAGAATCAATTGGCCATTGTTGTTGCTGACAACTGCATGATTCCCAGGGAAGTATATGATAAAGCGAAACAAATGGTGAATGAATGGACGGGACTTCCAGTTGAGAATATGCTTATGTCAGCTACACATACGCATTCTGCCGGCTCAGTTGCACATGTCTTTCAAAGCCTGCCGGATAATGAATATGCGGAATTCCTGGCGGGACGAATTGCTGATGCTGTAATTCTTGCCATGAATAACCTGGAATCGGCTCAAATTGCATGGGGAAGCGGTCAGGTTCCGGACCAGGTTTTCAATCGAAGATGGTTTGTAAGATCAGAAGAAAACCGGGTAAACCCGTTCGGAGGAATAGATTCAGTGCGCATGAATCCTCCCAGGGATTTAACTGAGTTGATCGATCCGGCCGGGCCTGCCGATCCGGAACTTTCAATTATTTCTGTACAGTCGCTGGATGGCCGTCCGATCTCGCTACTGGCAAATTACTCCTTGCATTATGTAGGTGGTGTTTCGTCCGGGCACATATCAGCCGATTATTTTGGTGCATTCGCTAAACTTATCAAGCAGCGTATAAACTCAGACTACGAGTATAACGTCGATGAGCACAATTATCCTCCCTTTGTGGGCATTATGTCCAATGGAACCAGCGGAGATATCAACAATATCAACTTTACCAGGCAACCGGAACCCCGGGAACCGTACTCACAAATTTTAAAGGTGGCAACAGAGGTGGCGGATGAGGCGTATCGGGTATATCAGGAACTTGAATACAAAGACTGGGTTCCTCTGCAGGTCGAGGTGAGTGAGCTGGAACTGGGTGTTCGTCTCCCGGACCGTGCTGAACTGCAGCGGGCCAAAAAGATTATTGCACAGGCCGATGGTCCCGTAATGCAAGGCAGAGAGGAGATTTATGCCCGTGAAACGATTTATCTAAGTGAGTATCCACCCACTATTTCCTTGTTTCTGCAGGCTGTGAAAATTGGTGACCTGGCTATAACGGCAATTCCCTGTGAAGTGTTTGTAGAAATTGGCCTCGAATTGAAACAGAATAGTCCGTTTGACAGTTCTTTCACA
>SLQC01000342.1 GCA_007131625.1 Balneolales bacterium
ACGCGATCAATTCCCTCGCCCTGGAACTGCATATTCACAAATTGAAAACGTTGCACCACCAGATCATCCGGCCGGATCAGCTCAACTGTTGGGTCGTTCAATAGCAAAACCGGCGGTTTTCCCCCGATCGCAGAGATCCGGATTTCGTTGCCTGTCGGCGGGATGCTGCTCTTTTTCCGAGTGTCGTCAAAAGTGAGGGCAATCGGGACAGGTTCGGGGAGATAAACCGGTTGCGTAATTACCCGACTGCCTGATGGTGGAAGCATCATGCCAAGCAGTTGCGCCTTGCAGGAAGTGCGCACGAGTTCGCCGTTACGAATCTCAAATTCCATATCGTCGCCATAGCCACTGCAACCAAGCATCATTCCCTGGTCACCGGAATATGACCAGTGAACCTGTTCGGCTGCTGATGCCAATACCAACTCGTGGTTCCCCTTTCTATTGAATTCCACAGCATAGGCCAGGCGTCGGGCCGTGAGATACAGTGCTGATCCCGATGCGTTTTTCAGGTCTGGTGAAGGATGGATTCGCAGGGGCTTGTCATTAAGGTCAGCATGCGCGAGAATGGCAGTTCTTTGCTTTTTCCTGCTGGTTTCGCCGAGCTCCACTGTCAGCTGACCAAATCTGGTTTTTGCAATTGAAAATCCCTGCTTGTCTCTTGATGGGACGGACTGGATGCTGAGGTGGGCTTCAGGTTCGTTGATCGATAAAATGGAGCGGCGTAGTGGCGGTCTCAGAAACAGCGAGTGTGCATGATCCGGAGGTGGTCTGATGGTTATTCCGCTTGAAAGAAAACCGGATCCGGACAGCGCTACTGGTAACTTGTTCCCATTTGCAAAATCATGAATCCATCCAGCGGTCAGTGAGTGGATGGTTCCGGATGGTAACCTGGCCTGGAAAGGATTGGTTGGATGAGTGATCTCAATTTCATTCGGAACTGAACCAGTTAAGCGAGTCAACCCGAGCAACCAGCGTTCAAATGAGACGGAGGTGTTGATCCCGGTATCTGTTTTCATGGCCATTTTCCAGCCGCGCAGCGTTGGCCGCAGCCGACACGCAAAATTGGCCGGAATGAGTGTTCCCGAATAGAATGCTCCTGCAAGCCTGATAACGATTTCCGTGCTGTGACGGTCGATGGTAAGTCTGGGCTTGCCCGAGAATTTCTTTTCATCGACCTCCCAACGCTCTTTTCCCCTGAAGTGAAAGGCGACTTTTCCCCCCGACCTCTCCATACGGATACTTCCCAACCATGTTGTTCCAATAGAGCGGAGCAAAGGGACGGAACCGATCAGAGCCATCACCGCCAGCATGTCCCGGCGGCTCAGGTGGAGATTGGCATCAAAATTTAGTATTTCTGCAGGGCTGTGATTTCCAACCCCCAGGCGTTCAAGTCGGAGTCGGATGCTACGAGTATTGAGTTGGGGACGATCCAAAATAAAAGTTCATTTACCTCTTACGCCCTGCTGTCAACCGTGTGACCATCAAAAATGTATGGCACGGTTTTGTTTTATGCAACATTTTTTTTTGTAAGTCAATAATCGTAGATATTTACGCTATTTTGTTGGCACGTAATGGTAATCATACGAAGTTGGGGAATCATGCTCCGTAATTTATAAGGGCAGATCGCTGGCTCCTCTTGTGAAAAATTATGAATGGAAAATGAGCTTTTAAGGCTCTTGGACCGATTGTCCCAGTTGTCTCTGATGCATCGATTCGTGTTGCTAGGGCCAGCTAATTGTCATATATTAACAACCTTGTTTAACCGAGGCTGATACAAAACGGAGAGATGCCGGAGTGGTCGAACGGGCTCGCCTGGAAAGCGAGTGTGCCCTAACCGGGTACCGAGGGTTCGAATCCCTCTCTCTCCGCTCCCAACCACATGTGTCAAACTCGATTTGCTCCTTTGTATTTTTTTACGTGTATCCACTCGCTACTGCAAACGGTTGTATCTGATTATCGTATTGTTATTTCGATTTTTCTGGTTACATTCTCCGTGGTGGTATGTTATGCGTGCTAGTATAGGTTACTGCCGTATTTGATCAGGCTGAAGAGCAAAGCCGATTTTTAATTATTTTTTTGTTTATCACCTCCCTTGTTTATCACTTCCAGTTTCTCTTACAAATTACCCAGGTATGATGAAGAAAAAAACCATCATCATTGCCGCAATGCTACTGTTTTTTGGCATTTCGTGCGAAAGGCCCTCCAGTCCGGATTTTGAGCTTCAGCAATCGTTCGATATCCCGTTGCTTAAAAGCACCAGCTACAAATTCATTGGTGACGGCAAAGGGGCTATTATCGACACAACAAGTGATAATTTTGAAGACCTGTTCACTACCGGTCACGATGGACTCGTTTTTCTATCCACTGAAATTGATTTTGAAATCGGAGATTTTGAAGACATCATCCCAAGTCTGGAAGTGGAGCAAACCGAATTTGATAGTGAAATAGGGAACCTGGAAATCGATGATTTCTCATCAAACTTCCGGTCTGAAATTGGTGAGTTCAGCGGTGAACCGGAAGAGCTTGAGGAGGAGCAGACGGAAATCGGCGTCTTTCAAATAGAGTTACGGGCTTCCGGAGTTGCCGGCTTTGAGAAGGTGACCGGACTGGATGCAGGATCTTATGGTCCCGGTGATCCGGTTCCCGGTCCTGTGACAGAAACCTTTTTAATTGATCTCGATGCTCCAGGATTTGAACGGGCTGTGATTGACAGCGGCGGAGTTCGATTCTACTTCTCTAATGATCTCGGGTTTGATATTCAAAACATGTCCGCCACCTTCATCAGTAATGCTGATGGAAATGCAGTGCCTGTTGGCAGTACTCTTGAGCTTGGTGCTATACCCAATGGTGAATCCCGTGATGATGTTGTCCTTTTCAACCAGGGAGATGAACTGGAAATCAACCTGGCATTAGAAGTGGAGGTGCAATGGGAGGCACAGCTCATGCAAACCGCTCCCGGTACGATCACGGTAGAAGCAGTAGAGGAGGATCTTGTCGTGACGAATGCTACCGGCAATATCAGCGCCCAGGTTCTGAATCCGGAAATTGAACCTATCGAATCTTCAAACCCTGCTTTTGAGTATGCCATCGTATCCGACACACCGGGCGCTGATGAAGCATACCAGCTTTTTGTTGTCATAGCAAACAACTCTACGCTGCCTCTGTACGACAGTACGCTGACCGGAATGCCGCAGATCACCATCTTCAACTCCGATGGGGATGTGCTTGATGAACCCAAGGAGCTGATAAACCTGTCCCGGCCGGGTGCAAACAATCTCGATGCATTTGAGTCAGCCGAAGTCATCCTCGATCTTACAGGTCAGAAACTGACGCGGGAGCTTACATATGATATCAGTATTGGCACCATCGGCGGAGCAGGACTCACTGTGGACCACGATGATTATTTTGTGATCACTCCTCATACCAGTGATCTGAAGTTTACTGAAGCACGATCCGATGTTGACCCCCAGGAAGGCATTCCCCTTGAAGATACAAAAAGCGTAGAGGGGGATTTCGTGAATGCAGAAGTGGATGAAGGGGAGCTCCGACTTGAAATTCGCAACGAGAGCAATATCCCGATGGTAATCGATTACCTCAGATTTTATAATGAAGAGGGATTCACCGCCAAGAATACCGGCAGTTTTTTTGCACAGGGATCGGATATTGCTGAGATCCGTGACATAACCATACCCGCGCGACAAACACGCAGCGTGCTTGTTCCTGTCGAGAATACCGGCATCTCCAACCGGATCAGCTACACCGGGACTGCATCCTCCCCGGGAACGACCGAAACGGTTACTGTGTACTCCACGGATCCTGTCATTATCAGCCTGGAAGGATCGGTGCAGCTCCAGTCGGCTTCCGCCGTGTTGAAGCCTCAGAGTTTTTCCATTGCAGGTGAGGTGGAAATGGAGGAGCAGGAACTCCGGCTTGATCAACCGGAACATTACATTGAGATTAAATCCGGCATGTTGAAAATCGGCAATATCACCAATGGAATTGATCTTGATATCGACACGCTTGTCATCTCCTTTCCCGACATCCGGCAGGACAGTGACGGCAGCGGGCAGTACCGCCCGGCTGATTCACTCTGGTTTGAATTCTCAGGTGCCAACCGGATCCGCCGAAGCTCCGATACCCGGTTTTCTCAGCCTGAAATCAGTCATTCACTGGAAAATGTCAGAATATATGCCCTGGATAACAAG
>SLQC01000128.1 GCA_007131625.1 Balneolales bacterium
CGTAAATAAAAGGTACCCTGTTAAAGGGCTGGTTGCTTCCGGAGATTATCATCATGTCGAACAACAACTGCTGCCTCCGGAATTCCGAAGCCACACCCCCTCGTATTGGGAAAAACGGACGATGGCTCCATCAACTCTTCTATTCTATGTCGGATTTGACCGGACCATACCCGGTCTGACCCATCACAACCTCTTCTTCGACGAGGACATGGAGCAGCATTTCAACTCCATCTATATAAAACCGGGTTGGCCAATTAAGCCCCTCTTTTATGTGAATTGCCCCTCGAAAACAGATCCGGTTGTGGCTCCGGCAGAACATGAAAATCTGATGATTCTGATCCCGGTAGCACCCGGGCTTCAAGACAATCCGGATATTCATGAATCGTGGTTTAAGATTGTCTTGCAACGCATGGAAAAACAGCTGGGCCTGAAGCTGAGTCAGCATGTGCTTTTCAAGAAAGCCTTTGGGATTCAGGATTTCAAAAAGGACTATAACTCTTATAAAGGTAACGCATATGGCCTGGCCAACACACTGAGACAAACCGGCGGACTCAAACCTTCGATGATTCACAAGCAGATTGACAACATGGTATATGCCGGTCATTTGACCCATCCCGGACCCGGCATTCCTCCAGTGTTGATTTCGGGTCGGATGGCAGCTGATCTGCTGACAAACAAATTGCAAATGATTTATGAACAACATGTTACATAACAGGCAAATATACAGTCACATCGCCCGACACACCAGCTGCTTTGTCACACGGCAATACAGCACTTCGTTCTCATTAAGTATTCGCTTGTTGGACCATCACATTCGGGGGGCGATCTATGCGATATACGGGTTTGTCCGGCTTGGTGATGAAATTGTGGACACTTTCATTGACCACGACCGAAAAGCCATTTTGGAGCAGTTCAGGCAGGAGACGTTCCGGGCGTTGGAATACAGAGTGAGCATGAATCCACTGCTGCACAATTTTCAGGAAACGGTACACAAGTATGATATAGATTATGATCTGATTGAAGCTTTTTTCGAAAGCATGGCGATGGATCTGCAGACAAAACAGTTCGAACGCAGCAACTATACAGAGTATATTTACGGTTCAGCTGAAGTTGTCGGCCTGATGTGTCTGAAGGTGTTTTGCAAAAACAGTCCGGAATCATATCAGGAACTGGAAATTCATGCAAAGCAATTGGGAGCCGCTTTTCAAAAAGTCAATTTTTTACGTGATATCTCTCAAGACACGAATGAGCTAAACCGGCTTTATTTTCCTCATTTTGGAAACGGGCTAATAGACCGGGCAGGGCTAAGCCGGATCGTAAAAGAAATCGAATCTGATTTCAAGGATGCTCTTCTGGGAATACGTAAACTGCCATCGAATGCACGTTTCGGAGTCTTACTAGCCTATGAATACTATCAGCATCTGCTTGAAAAGTTGAAAACATTGTCGCCTGAGAGCATTCAAACTACTCGTATCCGGGTCTCAAACCTCATGAAATTTTTCCTGTTTTTAAAAACAGCGGTACGATTCAAGCTGAATATCATCTGACAATTATCCAACTATGGTTTCAATTGTAACTGCTATTATTATTGCCTTTTCAATGATCATGAATCTCCAGGAACATGACAACCTCACGGGTGAGGAGGAAACGAAAAAACTGTCCGGAATAATCACTGAAATTGAAGAGGCGATTGGCCAACTCGATAAAGCGCGACTTGTCCAGCTCTACCATAGAATCGTTCCGCTGGCTGAATCTACAGATCCGGTTATTGAAAAATATGCCCACTATTATACCGGTTATATCCACTACCGCCTTGGAACCATGTTTTCGGAAATGAAGCAATCACAGAAAGAGGAATATCTGGATAAAGCTATCAGCCGGATGGAGAAATGTACGGAGCTTGACCCGGAATTTGCCGAAGCTTATTCCCTCAAAGGTAGCAGTTACGGTGCAAAGATCAGCGGCATGGTTTCGGGAATGCGTTATGGAAGAAGATCCGAGAATTATATCGAAAAAGGATTGGAACTGGCTCCCGGGAATCCGAGGGTAGTCATGATGAACGGAATCAATACCCTGTATAAACCATCTGTGGTTGGTGGCGGCGCCGAAAAGGCTGTTGCCGAATTCAAAAAAGCCGGGGATTTTTTTGATTTGTGGTCACCGGATCACGAATTGCATCCGGACTGGGGACAAAATCAAGTGTACATCTGGCTTGGTATTGCGTATGAGGAATTGGGCAGGCCGGATGATGCGATGAAAGCCTATCATAAATCGCTGGAAATAAACCCGGGCAATGCATGGGTCAACCGGTTTATACTGCCGAAACTGAAATCAGAAATGCCATAACAGCCAGCTTTCACAAACACGGCATGCAGAAGGGTGATGTTCACCTCTCCGGTTGCCAGATATATATCCCAGTTGATCATAGTCTGCGGGTAACAACCCGACTAACAATCAGCCGTACCCAAAAGATCATTAATAATATTTGTCAAGTTGATGAATGTATCGGCAAGTTAAATGGTATCAATAGTTTTTATATATTGCAGATAGTTGAAAATGGCACTTTGTGTCCGGTCAAAAATGTTCCTTTAAGATATCCTATAAGATAAATGAGACTTTGGTCTATACATCCAGGCTACCTGGATTCAAAAGGATTGGTTGCGTTATGGAGGGAAGGTCTCCTTGCTCATAATGTGTTATTTGGTAATACAAAAGGGTACAGAAATCATCCTCAGTTACATCGATTTAAAAAAACAGCCAATCCTGTTGGAGCTATTGCAAGTTATCTTGCTTATATAGCCGATGAGGCTGATAGGAGAAACTATAATTTTAACAGGACGAAGATTGCCGGGAATAAGTTTACCTCAAAAATTCCCGTTAGCGAAGGGCAGATTGCCTATGAGTTTAACCATCTGCTAAACAAGCTTGGAAAGAGGGATGCCGTTTTATATGAGGAGCTTAAAACGATTCGTGAGATTAAACTTCATCCGATATTCCAAAAAGTTGACGGGAGCATAGAAGGCTGGGAAGTTATTGATCGGGCTGCATCGAAGTAATTCACATGATCTTTCTGGGTGGTCTCGCCCTGTTTTACTACGAAGACGGACAGCTCATTCAGGATGACCGGATGCCGTTTTATATACCAGCTGCTGCAATAACATACCGGTTGCGCTGGCTGGTTACCCAGGAGCAAGGAACTTACTTCAGGTACCTGCCCAGCCAACCATAAAACTCACGGTGACACAGCAGGCTGTTTTGGGGCGAGTGGCGGTCGTAGCTCACCGGGCGCGGCTCATCCCAGTATGCCCCGCCGAGATCGAAATTCACAAAGAACATCTCTTCGGTCGATCCGTACATGGTCTCGAGATGGAACACACCGGCATGGGAGATGAAGCTGCTGAACCGGCCCCAATGGTTGCCTGCCAGCCAGAACACGGAGTAGCCTCCGAAACTTGCGCCAACCACTCCAAGACGCTCTTCATCAACATAGGGCTCGGTTTTAACGTCATCGATGGCGCTGAGCAGATCCTGCATGGCTTGCCCCCCAGTCGCCGCTGATCTGACGGTTCTACTCCTCGCCGAAGGATGGGAGCCCGCGTCGGTTGGGCGCCACTACCACATAGCCGGCGTTGGCCATCACCTGGAAATTCCAGCGGTAAGAGAAGAACTGGTGGAAATTTCCAACCATTCGCACATTATGGCGGATTGAAAACGAAGGATTCGGGCTGCAAATGCGTCTGAACTACAAGCATCGTTACAATATCAGGGAACACTAACGTTGAAACTGATGTTCTCCATCGCAACTTCTCATTTGATATTATGTTCTCATCTGATATTATGTTATGACAAATCCCCATATCACAGAACCCCGCATCCCGGACAAACCTTATCCAGGCAATTCTCGTGCAGGCAAACCTCATCCAGGCAATCCACAACCTGACAACCCTCATGCGGGCAATCATACGATTCTGAACGCAGATAGTCTTGTTAAAAGCTACAAGGAGGGCGAAAAGGAACGCATGGTGCTGGATCACCTCTCCCTGTCGGTAGCACAGGACGACATGGTGGTTTTACTGGGACGCTCCGGATCCGGTAAAAGTACGCTTTTGAATCTTTTGAGCGGCATCGACCGCCCCGACAAGGGATCTGTGACGATAAGCGGACACAACATCACCAGACTTGATGAAAAACAGCGAACGCTCTTTCGCCGTGCTCATATCGGTTTCGTATTCCAATCTTTCAACCTGATTCCGACGCTCACCGTCCTGGAGAATATCATGCTTCCCATGGAATTGAATGGATTTGGAGACCGTCGCAAACACGATGCCGCCCGCAATTACCTCGATGAGGTGGGACTCCTGGACCGGTCCGACACCTACCCTGACCGGCTGTCCGGCGGTGAACAGCAGCGTGTCGCCATTGCCAGGGCGGTGGCTCACGAACCCCGCCTTATTCTGGCCGATGAACCGACCGGGAATCTCGACTATAAAACCGGCTCTCACGTCACCGGAATTTTCCATCAGCTGGCAAAAAAGACCGGCAGCACCGTCATCATTGCCACGCATGATCAAAACATGCGTCGGTTTGCGGATCACATCTATCTTTTCAATGAAGGAACCATCCACTCTGCCGGTGATATGAGTGAACAAGCGGACGCATGATGCCATCAAGAACGACATTTACATCGGGATATATTTCGGGATTGCTTTGGCGCTCTGGCATCCGCTACCATTTCCGGCGTCCTTGGCTCTACGCCCTTTCGGTGATTGGCATCGCTCTGGGTGTTGCCGTTGTAGTATCGATCGACCTTGCCAACAACAGTGCCAAAAAAGCGTTCCTGATGTCCACCGAGTCGGTGACCGGAGCCGCAACCCATCAGATAAACGGCACCGGGAGGCGTCTGGATGAAGAGGTATACCGAACCCTTCGAACCGAACTCGGGATTCGAAAATCGGCTCCCGTCATAGAAGGTTATGCGTCCAAACCGGATCTTTCCAGGACCTTTCAGGTACTTGGAGTCGATCCGCTCGCCGAGGAACACTTCAGAAGCTTTTCCAGCCAGCAAGCCGGCATCGAGTTATCCACCTTCATGAGTGGTGAGATCACCGGATTTCTCTCCGAAACCACAGCAGAAGCGCTTCAGACTGCTCCCGGTGACACTCTGGAACTGATAGCGGGAGGAAGGCCCTATCCCCTTCTGGTCGCCGGCCTTATCCAAACCAAAGACAAATACAGCAGGCAGGCTCTTGAAAATCTGATCATTGTTGACATCAGCACGGCTCAAATCATGTTCGGGATGGAAGGGCATCTGAGTCGGATTGACCTCATCCTTCCGGATGATGAAGCCGGCCGGCCGGGGCTGTTGAGGCGTGCATATCCGGAACCATCATCCACCCGGACGGGAAGTTCCACGGATACGGCCGAGCGCCTGGAGGCGATGCTGCCGGATGGGATTTCGGTTGTCCGCTCCGGGTCCCGCACAGAGACCGTGGCGCAGATGACCCGGGCGTTTGAACTGAATCTTCAGTCACTCAGCATGCTTGCGCTTCTGGTAGGCATGTTCCTCATATACAACACCATCACATTCACCGTAGTCCAGCGTCGCCCGCTGATCGGCCGTCTGCGTGCGCTAGGAGTGACCCGCGGGGAAATTCTGCGAATGATACTCGGCGAGGCTTTCATCATCGGACTACCGGGAACGATTCTCGGTTTGACCGGCGGCATCCTGCTGGCCCAGTTTCTGTTGCAGTTTGTGACCCAAACAATAAACGACCTCTATTTCGTGGTTTCGGTGCAACAGGTGGCCATAGCGCCGCTGACACTTCTCAAGGGCATGTTGCTGGGCGTCGGAGCGACTCTGCTCGCCTCCCTCTGGCCGGCACGAGAAGCCGCCCGCGCCCCGGTGCGCATCGTCCTTCAACGCTCGGAAAAAGACGCCCTGCTGAAAAAAAACATTCCGATACTCTCGCTAACCGGACTCCTCGCCATACTGGCAGGAATCGGATCCCTGTTTCTGCCAGAAGAAACCATTATCAGCGGGTATCTTTCGCTGCTGCTAATTATCATCGGTTTCTCCCTTGTGGTTCCCCTGCTGATCTCTATTCTGGCATCGCTGCTCCACCCGTTGGCCGGTCTGGCATTTGGGCTGCCCGGACGAATGGCGGTGCGCGGAGTGGTTGCCGACCTGGGACGAACATCCGTCGCCACATCCGCCCTTGTGATAGCGGTGGCGGCAGCTATCGGAGTCGGATTGATGGTCGACAGTTTCCGGGTTACCGTAGATTCCTGGCTGAAATCACAGCTTCAAGCCGATATCTATATACAGGCACCTGGATTCTCCACCCGTGAGCCGGATGCGGGACTGAATCCCGAACTTATCACCCTGCTGCGGGAAGCGCCCGGTGTAAGCGGGTCACATAGTGTCCAGAGGACCGAAGTTCAGACCAGCCAGGGGGTCGATCGCCTAACGGTCGTTGAAACCGACCGCGAATCCACCCGGTCTTATCAACTCAGGAAAAGCGACCCCGGCCTGTGGAACCGTTTTGACAATGAACCTGTTCTTCTGGCCACTGAATCCTATGCTTTCAGGAACGGTGTTACGGTCGGTGACACCATTGTCATAATCACCGACCGGGGTGATCAGGATTTTGTGATTCTTGGTATCTACTATGATTACTCATCCGATACCGGCCTTCTGACCATGAGCCGGATGGTCTACGACCGGTTCTTTCAAAACAAAATCATTTCGGGCCTGGCCCTTTATACTGATGATGGCACCATTGTAGAGACACTGATGTCCGAGCTCCGTGAGCGCTCCGCCGGCATCCAGAACGTCATCATCCAGTCGAACCAGGGGCTGCGCGAAGCATCTCTTGAGATATTTGACCGCACCTTCACCGTTACCATTGTGATGAGGTTTCTCGCCGTGCTGGTGGCATTCATCGGTGTGCTCAGCGCCTTGATGGCCCTGCAGTTTGAGCGATCCCGGGATATGGCGGTATTGCGTGCCAGTGGATTGACACCCGCCCAGCTTTGGGGCCTTGTTACCGGCCAAACCGGTGTCATGGGATTCATGGCGGGCCTGCTCTCCATTCCCCTGGGAGTCGTGATGGCCGCTATACTCGTCTATGTCATAAACCTCCGGTCCTTCGGATGGACACTGCAGTTTCAAATCACCCCGGAAATGCTGATTCAGGCCATGCTGGTTGCTGTCACGGCTGCCATCCTTGCCGGACTCTATCCCTCGTGGAAAATCACAAAAACTAATCCCGCCGACGCTCTTCGGGATGAATAACAAAAACTACTACCCCGATTATGACACCACATTCGTGCCTTGCTGCAATACCCATTGCGGGCAAACCATGTCAAATGGAAACAATCTGACTCTGCGACTGAATATAGCCGTTGCCTGATACATCAAGGAAACCCCTGTCAAATGGAAACAATCTGACTCTGCGACCCCTGACTCTGCGACATCTGATTATGCGACACCTGACTCTGCTTATGCTTGCTTCGATTACCCTCGGAATCATCGTCATCGGATTCTGGCTGCTCTCCCCGCCCGATAGTGAAAAGATTACTGCCGGCGCTTCCCCGGTCGAAGCCCTTCGGGGCGACATCGAAGGATATTACCGTGCCGAGGGGCCCAAAGAGTTTGAATTTCCTGCGGATCACGGGCCGCATCCCGGTTACCGGACCGAATGGTGGTACTACACCGGCAATCTGTTTACCGAAAACGGCCGTCACTTTGGCTATCAGTTCACCATTTTCCGGAACCAGCTCTCGCCGCCGGACGCCGATCCGATTGCCGATCCGAACCCTGATCCGATTGCCGATCCGAACGCATCCCCGCCAAAAAACCAGACATCATGGGCTACGAATCAGCTCTATCTGGCACACTTTGCAATATCCGACATCGACAACAAAGAACACAAATATGAAGAGCGATTCAGCCGGGGAGCTGCCGGACTCACCGGGGCGGAAGCCGATCCCTTCCGGATCTGGATGGAGGACTGGTCGGCCGAACTTGACGCTGATGCATCATCACCATCAGAAGAATCACTGCCGGTCACCATACAGGCCCGAAACAATCAGATAGCAGTAAATCTCTCACTGAATCCGGCCAAACCGCTTGTGCTGCATGCCGACCATGGGTACGATCCGAAAGGGCCCGATCCCGGCAACGCGTCCTATTACCTCTCATTCACACGAATGCTTACTTCGGGTACCATCACTATTGAACATACTGATTACGAAGTATCGGGATATAGCTGGATGGATCATGAATGGAGCACTTCGGTGCTGGGTAAAGATCAGGCAGGATGGGACTGGTTCTCCCTGCAACTGTCCGACGGCTACGACCTGATGTACTATCAGATTCGAAACGAGGACGGCAGCCTCTCCCCGTACTCGACCGGCACCTTGATCGATCCGGACGGAAATACCATCGCGCTCGGTGATGGTGATGCCAAACTGGAGGAAAGGGAAAACTGGACGAGTCCGCACACCGGGAGGGTGTATCCCGTCAGATGGCACCTTTCTATACCATCACAGTCGCTGAATCTGGAGATTGCCACCTTTTTTCCGGATCAGGAAATGAATGTATCGGTCACCTATTACGAGGGAGCGGTGCATGTTGAAGGCATCCGGGATAACGAACCGGTGGCCGGTTATGGTTTTGTGGAGATGACCGGGCGCTGATGGCGTTTGATCTCAATTTTCTCAAAATAGTCTTATTTTCCCGTATTCAGGTTGAAATTACCGGAAGAAATACCAGCACGAATCATGCGCCCGGAGCACACCGTAACACAGGTTTCCATTGGACAGTTACTTTCTTTTAATTCTACCCGCTATTGCAGTCGTTGCATTTTTCCTCAAGGGACTCACCGGCTTTGGCCCTGCACTCATCTTCATTCCCATCGGAGCCCTTATTTTTGACCCCCAATCCATCATTGTCGCCAGTTCATTTTTGGATTTAACCGCAGGGCTCATTATGTGGCGGAGAGTGAGGAGCGTCCAAAGTATTCCGTTTCTGCTGGGTATTGTTGTGGCCATGTCGATTGGAACAGTCTTTGGTGTCTATCTTCTATCGGCCTTTCCAACAGAGACATTCAGGATCTTGCTGGGTATTGCGGTACTCATTCTGGGGCTTTGGTTTGCTGTATTTCGTTCAAGAACTTCATTTGGCCAACTAAAGGAACGGCTGCCTGAAAAATGTAACCGGAAAGATATTGGCTATTCTGCCTTTGCAGGCATTTCGGGCGGACTGTTCGGGATAAGCGGCCCTCCCATTATCTGGCACCTGGGCAAACAGTATCGGATGAGCACTTTTCGGGATCTGCTCATCGTTTTCTTTGTCTTCGCAGCCATAGCACGAATCATCTCATTTTCGGTTGCCGGAATGGTCAACTACGAAACGATGATGTACACAGTGGCTGGTATTCCCGGGCTTTTTATTGGCCTGTATTTTGGAACCAAAGTGTTTCTCAAGATAGATGAAGCGATGTTCAGCAAAGCTGTGGGGATTGCGCTGATTGCGTTCGCGATACTGCTTGTTGTTTGAGACCTTCAATAGTAAATCCTTTTAAACCTGTTAATGGATAAACTATTTCAAGAAAAGTAATCCCCTGCCGTGCACACCTGGATCAGAGAGTGTTTGAAATCGCTGATGTTTCGGGTGATAATGGCATCAATTGAACCGGCCTCGAGTGCCGTAAAATGTTGTACAGCATCTTCAAGATCCTTGAAATCAGATCGGACAGCCAATTTGACAGCACGATGCGATACCGGTATAACAGAGGTGAATTCCAATATCCCGGCGATGGCTCTGCGGGCGGTTTTCAAATCACCGTATTTGTCAAGCATATACCACGCTGTAGTAATACTTGTGGTTGTGGTAAGCAGACGAATCTTATTCTCTTCGGCTTGTTCAAACAAACCAATAACATCCCGGTGAAAGGGCTCGCGCCGGGCCATTCCGGTTTTTTTTGCCAGAAACTGTTCCACCATTTCCGATACGGATAATCCCGATTACCGGGCATGGCGCTTGGCCTCCCGGATGACCTCCTCATCCAGATAGAGTGTCAACTTTTTGTTTTTATTTGCCATGGCCTATTGTACGTATAATGAATAACTCTACGCATATTAATAAAAAGCCAAATCAAATTCCAATAATAGAGAGTACAGCTTTGTGCTATTCGGTATTAAGCTGTAAAGCCATCCCTGGTAAAAACGGGGAGGATGGTAATACCACGGGTATTTTATGATGCCACGATAGATACGAATACAATCCTCAAATTATGAAATGTTACATGCGGCTTCTATGTTATGGAATAAACGTGACCTTAATTTAATTTTTAAATAACCAAGGAGTAACCATTAATTGCCAACAGCAATGGGTAAACATATATGATATATGGAGATGGGCTCCTGTAAAAGAGATGGCGTTTTTTATCATGAAAAACCGGAATATTTGGTTCCTGGTAGTGATTGTGGGTAATTCAATATATACATCTAAAGAAAATCGACAATAATACAGGATATTATGAATACCGCTAAACTTTTATTTGCCATCCTGTTGGGAACAACAGCCGGGGTGCTGATGGGTTTAATTCTATCCCCCTTGAACAGAACAAGAAAAAAAAACACGTTTTTCAAGAAAAAGAAGAGGTTCTTTAATTAGTAATAGCCACGCAGAACTCTGCTTGCCTCAGATTCTCCTTGCAGGTCAGCAATGCTAATTAAATAAACAACAAACTTATAAGGAGGTTATGCGATGAGCTATGTAAAATTCTTTTCGGGTCTTTGCATTGGTTTTGTAATCGGAAGTAGCTGGGGAATTCTAAACGCTCCCCAGAAAGGATATAAAATCAGAAAAAGACTCTCGAAAAAAGCCCGCAAACATTGGAAAAATTTAAGGAGGTGATGGGTAATTCCATACCATGTTTTCAGCCACACGTGAATCCTCCAACAAACATATTATGATCTTAAGCGACATCAAATCTCTTATCTGTCTGATGCTTGGAACCATGATCGGTACGATCAGAGGATTGCTTTTTGCACCGGCCAAGGGAACCAACACCAGAAAAGAGTTGCCCAGGAAAGGCTAAAAATATAACACCCCACGGAGAAGGTTTTCCGACACGGTCGATAAAGCCACACCCAGCCGATTCATCCCCGGCTTGTGGGTCCGGAGCTGAGTTTGCTGCTCTCCTTTTTGGCATGGTTTTTCGGGAAGTGAATAATGACCCGGTAATAAGTCAAATTATTAATATACATGGCATATGATCAAGTCCAAATCAAGTCCTGATTAAGCCGGGATCCATTATAACACTGGAAAAGAAGCCGCTACCTTGTAGGCTTTTTCTCCGGCGTCATCTACAGCACTTTTAAACCCGGGACCACCGGCTGCGGTAAAACCGTAACTGGCCCCACCCTGATCGGGACTTACCCAGAAGGCGTATATATCGCCTTTCTTCAGATAAAACCGGAATCGCACTTTTCTTCCGGCCAAGGCGGACAGGTCATGGTTGCCATTCCAACTGACCGGATAGATCGTCCGATCTGTTGTAACCGGATTACAATGCTCTGCGGAAAAGGTAGAAATCACCGAATGGTTTTCTTTCAGAATTTCCACACGGAGTTCTCCCTCAGGACAATCGACATTGACAAAAAGCCGATTTCCGGTGAATATGACCGGACGGGTGGTAAAACGTCCGGCAGTTTCTCCGGATGTAACCGACACGAAACCATCACGTCGCAAAACTGCCATGCCCGTACTGCCATGGGCATACATCCCGCTTTTCATACCCTCCGGATGAAGGTTCTCCGGATCCCCCCGGAATCCTGTGTAATAGAACCGAAGCTGATCACCGACGATAGTACAGATTCCTCCAACAGACTGCACATAACCGCGATCCCAGTCATTTTCAATTCGGCTGGCAGGGATGAAGGCCTCTCTGTCCGGCCGGTGCCAGTGAAAACCGTCGCGGCTTGTGGCATACGCCATGGTTCCGATCCAGGCGGCCTCGTACCACATCTTGAATATGTTATCCTGTGGATCCCAACAGATCCCTCCGTCCTTCGGGCAGGCAACCGGCAATCCTTCTTCACCCATCTCCAGGGGAGTTTCAGGTTGGAATACCGGACTGGAATCTATTTTTCTGGCTTTATGAAAATTGCGTTGAAGGGAGGAGTTTTCTATCAGAAAATCATCCACAAATAGCTGCCGTCCAGTATCGATCGGGATAATATCCGGTGGAGATTGCAAATAAGGCACCGGCACTGGCTCGTAAGAACCTGGATCCATGGTTTCAGGAGGCCATTGAGCGGGTAGCCGGATATGGTTATAAAGAAGCTCTCCGTTGTCCGAAGCAGCAAGAGCGTGTGTCCGGGACATTCCCGTTTTAGATGGTTCCAACAAAGGGCGTCCGAAAAATGTCATAATGGTGCGGTCCCCAAAAGTACAGCTTTTTCAAAAAAATGGCGTCTGTTCATGAAGGCTCTTTTTGTTCAGATATGAGTCTTCTATAACCTGTAATTTGCATGAATTTCCTCAATTATACCCTGTTTAAGCTATAAATACCACTTTTCCTAAAGATAGAATAAACCGGGTTTCCAGGATGATTATTCATTCTTGGTTGAAAATTTTCCATGTAAAAGAGGTTCATTGCTGGAGTTTTTTTGTGCATAAGAGACTTCAGCTTTGAGTCTTTCCTTCATATTAGGTAGATACTTATAGTATTGCAAGCCTCGTATTTTTGATTCGGCTTCCACCAGCCCACAGGCTATCCAGCGATATCGTTGATCACTATTGTGCCGACGCTTGACACGCCCTATATAATTGCCTAACTGAGAGCTGACGTTTTCGATGCAATTGGTGGTTTTTCAGACTATTGCCGGGATCTTCAAATATTCCCGGACGATGTAGTGTAAAGATATCCTGTATACCTTCGGCCAGGGATTTGGCCGCCTGGCGAGACAACGACTCCAGTTCACTGCGGATCCCTTCACGCTGGTCTTTGGCTTGCTGATAATCGAGCTGCTCATAGGCGTTCTGAAGGCGTCAACGATAATGCTTTTGATTATTCATCTTCTCAACTTTTATTAATTGAATCCTGGACAATAGCCAGGGACTGGCACACAAGATCCTTTATTTTTCCAAATTCCTTGCTTTTAATTAACCCGGAAGGGGTCATCCATGAACCTCCCAAGGCTTCAATTACTGGCAACTTCAGGTACATGGCCAAATTAGAAAGTCCGATCCCTCCCATAGGAATAAATGAAACACCGGTATGACGGTACGGACCTTGCAGGCTGCGGATATATTCCGCCCCCCCCGAGATTACCCACTGGAAAAAGCTTTAGCAATATGATTTTTCTCTCGAGTGCCTTTTCAATTTCTGATGAAGTCAAAACACCCGGAATGAAGGAAAAGTCTTTCTTCCGGGCTTCATCAACAACCCGGTCGTTGAAACCGGGAGCCAGTCCGAACTGTGCACCTGCATCCATGGCGATAGTGATCTGATCGGGATCAAGAATGGTTCCGGCACCAATATTCATTTCCGGAAATTCTTTTGCAACGGCATGTATGGCCCGGGCTGTGGCAGCTGTGCGAAACGTAATTTCCATAACATCAAGTCCTGACTTAAGCAGAACTTCGGCAACCGAAAGTGTTGAATAAACTTCTTCCAGGGTAATAGCTGGCAGTAATTTTTTTTCAAATGGGTTCAATGTTTTCCTCTGTAAATTATAATGAGTCCCCTCCAAAAAGTCATTTTGACTAAATAAAAGTGGCTTTTCCAGTCCGGGAAAGGGGGAAATCGCTTTGAATCAGGGTTCCTGGAGTGCCGAATAAGAATTGATACAGACAAAAACCAGGACACCGAGCAACCCAGCATTCAGCAAAATACCGGCTCTGTGTTCATCCATATAATCTTTTCTTTTTATGAGATAAGCAATACCGCTAATGATAAGCGGCAAAATGAAAACTCCGGCTACCTGTGTGATGATTTGTGCTAAAATCGGATTTCCCCCTGGTAAAGCAGATGCTCAATCCATTTCGCGAATCTCGTTAAAATGGGATAAGCCAAGCCCCGCAGTCGCCGCAATACTCAAGCCGTCCTCGGAATAAAGCACCCGCTCTGCGTTGGCTGCATGTGCGCGACGTTCCATATATGAGGTGATGCTGTTTATTTGCTTGATTCCTGAATCATAAGTTCAGTGAACTTAATTTTGTCTTCCGGTGAAAGTTTAGCGAAAATCTCACTCTCCGCTGTACGCAAATAATTAACCGTGCTCGGCAGCAATTTGCTGTAATCGTGTCGGCCCAACAACCGGGCAATTTTTCCAAGGTCAAGAGTACCCGTATCGATATGTTTACTTGTTCCCGATAAATATTCCTTAAACCCTTTCTTGTAACTGCTTTCCAAAATTACCAATGCCGCTTTGCCGTCCTCCAGTGCTTTTTCATTCCGTTTCCTGATTCCGGTCTTTGACTCTATTTCACCAGCACCCAGAATTTGCATTAATTCATTAGAGAGTTCAGTATATCTTTTCTGCATTTCCGGATAGTTTCGTAACAAACTTTTATCAATACGCTCATCTTTCTTTTCGATTTTATTGAGAAGTTCTGAATCAGACGGCTTGATATGCAATTTCTTTATGTCCTCCCCCATCTCCTGCAACAATCGGTTGATGCTGTTCCGGCGATTTTGATCAATTGTTGCAACCACATCCTCCATCGATGCAACAACCTCTTTTTTTAGGTCGTGAGCATAAGACAGATCATCAATTCCACAATGATCTGAAAAATTGTTCACGTGTTCTCTAAGGCGCATGAGCGCTTCCCTTCTGACGAGTATATTATCCGCACTCTCTTTACCTGCCAGAGGGAACAGTATGTCACGAATCTGCTTAATTATTTCTTTATCTGCAGGAAATCTTTTTGCTGCTGCTTCCAGATACTCAAGCTTCAGTTCATTTTTTTCGATTTGATCAATTTTTTTCAGCCATTGCCTCCTTACGTCATCAACTTTTTGCAAATGATAAGTTTCCGAATTTGCACCTGTTGAAATCCCCATATGAGTTGGCTCTTTAGAGATTCCTCGCAGAAGTGACTCCAGAATCCTGACATTCCCGACAAGTTTGTAAACGTAAAATGCTCCGATAATCAGTATGGCAAATGCCGTGGCAGAAATTATCAGAAGTAGAATTAAAATCGTATTACTTTCCATTTCTGTGGCCTGTTGTTTTGTTGAATATCAAATAGTTTGGA
>SLQC01000378.1 GCA_007131625.1 Balneolales bacterium
GAATCAGACACTTCGTTTGCGCAACTTGTAGCAATAATGATGATACCGACAGTCGGCAACAAGAAAAACACTTTCCGGGAGATACTCTCCGGATTCAAACTGATCTCTGAAACCCACTTATTCAAATATTTCCAGTAGTTGTACATTTTACCTCCTTTGACATATTACCTTTCAAATCAAATAATAATCTGAACTGTTAGTACCTCATACATGGAGACTCCACTTTTATATTATGTTTTTACTGGTAACAAACTGACTTGATTCAGGTTTCAATACATACAATAAAAGTCAAAGTTCACAAACCCGCTCTGAAGCACGCTTCTCGGAAACACCTGTTATTTCTTCACACGAGGCGTTAATACAACACCGTCCTCCGTTTCGGCATGGAAGGAAAAGGCCCAGGGACTCCACTCTCGCCCGTTATTGGACAACCAAAGTGAGATTACATTCTCTCCTTCACGAAGGGGGATTTCGACCGTATGACCCCGTACATGTGCATGCTCGATAAATTCATTGACTTCCTGATCATTCACCTGGAGTGCGATTATGTTCTTATAACCAATTGTGATACGGGCGGTGGTGTTATATGGAGAATCGAGTGTAGTTAGCGCCACTGCAGTGGCATGCATAACCCCACGACCATACGGCCGGTAGATGTGGTTGAAATCAACAAACCCCCGAATCGACTCGTAACGCTGCCATTCTTTACCATAAAACAATACCTCAGGGTCCAAGGTCCCCTCAGAGGGCAGATCATGCTCAAAAGGACCCGGTGGAAATGGTCCTGTAACCCACCATTCACCCGTTTCTTTTGTGGGAAGATCGTATTCACCGCGAAGTACTTCGGAGCCCGGCAGTCGTTGGTCACGGGGAGGCATCTCGTAATATGGTCTCACCGGCGTCTCTGTATACCAATAGACGGTTGCCGCTACATCATGAGCACGGGCAGCAAAACGAAAATGGATCGAATTTCGAAAATGAATCGGATCAGGTGCGAAAAAACGGTATGCGACTATCTTTTGCCGTCGAGTTTCAGGTACTTTTTGGTGGTAGTAGGGCATGTCGGAGAATAATGAACTCTGCTGTGGATAATCTCCGCCGGCAAATCCGGTACCGAAGGTATCCTCACCCCCAAGTCCACGATGATAGCTGGGATAGTGAGTCTGACCGTCGATATAGATATTGTCAGCCCCGGCGTGACTCCAACGCATTCGGTGACCTCCTTGTACGTGATGCTGATCATGCAGCATGTCGACACTGTAGACAAATCCGAGTAATTGACCGGGACCGTCTGCATCCAGTATAATGAATTCATCAGCCATATCCTGCACCGGAGATTCGCGTCTCCAGCGAGCAGCAAAGCGCCGTGTCTCGTTGAACTCCTGACCAGGAAATTCCTGCCATTCCAGATAATAATAAAGAGTACTGGTTTGTTGATCTTCGGTACCAACAAGCTCGATTCGAGCATTTTCTGCAAAGGGCATGTCAAAATATGAAGTCAATCCAATCCAGGGTTTTATTGCAAGGAACGGCGTGTTCATTGTATAAGGAATAGGACGATGACTGTAGTTGTGCATCAAACCGAAAAAATCGGGTAGCGGAGCTTCTACATAAGGCACCTCTACACCGTCAAAATAAATTCTTATCAAAACATCCCTGCTTACGTTGTTTCCGGCAATCCATAGGCGACGTATACAACCGGGTCCTTGAAGATCAGCCAGAACTTGTGGCTCCGACCCTGTGACATTAAAATGTCTGCGTGACATCCGATAGGATACCGGATTACCCGGCAAATTGAGATCTGCCCTGTGGAATGTGGTTACATCGCCCTGAGGTGTGTTTGCGTTCGTCGTCAGAGTATTCGACTCAAGAATGAATACTGCCAGCATCAACCCGATACATACAACGACCGAATGATGGAATAAAGTGGTGGCACTTCTTTCTTGTTTCACGAAATCTTGTATGATTTAAAAAATCGACTTACAGATTTAGCATTCATTAAAATTCCATTACACTTTTAGTAACATGTCTCCGTAATTTTTCTTTATTTAAATCTTGTAAAAATATAATTACGGGTTATAATAAGTAATACCATTGACTAATAGCAAATAATATCAGTGATAATCCAGTCATTGCATTCGAAATGCCGCTTTCTTCGAGCCATAGTTCACAGAGACGGGTTCAGCTGTCGGCCGATCCCGGGTTGTCGCGTAATGTGAAACTGTGTGCTCTCTGTGGAAATATATGCAGGCTTGATGATACCCCGTGCTCCAGCTACGCCAGATAAAACAACAAACAGTTATCCGGTTTTCCGCACCATCATTGAAATCATGAACAAGGAATGTGGGTTGAGTGTTTTTATGAACTTGCACCTAACCAAGAGCTTTTGAGATTCGTTATTCAACTGGAGTCACCCGGAACCAATCAAAATCGGCAAATCCGTAATGCCTCCCTCCATATTCATGATAATCATCAGGCTCACCGTCACGCGGCTGGTTGCAAAACAGTCCAACTTTTGCTCCGATCCATCTGCCTTCCTTGGCCGTAAACGACTCGCCTATCAGGATGAAGTTATTTCCGTCGGTACTGTAACTGAACTGCGATTCTCCGCCGTCACGCACATCCACACGGAACCACAGATCCCTGCTATCTACTTGTACCCTCTCATTCTCCTGCTCCGGTTCACCATCATCAGCTCCTATCGCCGTGGATTGAGTGATAAACAGTCCTTCACTCGTTTGGACCACTGCAATATTCGTATAGTCTTCACCCATAATCACCAGTCCAGCCCGCTCTCCATTCATGTGCGGAGTAAATGAAAACCTGGTGGTCGCCCGAAACTCCGGAGCGGGGAATTTCTGCAACAGCAGATTCGGCACATCCCACAGACTGACGTAATCCACAGGTAGCTCCTTGCCGTACAATCGCAAAATACCCATTTGTGAGGTCAGCGCCCAGGTCGGCTCGGGATTCCCGTGCCACTGCCATTGAAGTCCCAGTTTGCGCGAGTCAAATTCATCAGACTCCGGAGGGGTTACTACCGGTGTGTACCGGGCCGACACATTCGGCTTGCGATAGGTACGCACAGGTTCCCCAATACCATCCCCCTCTTTGTCCACACCCATCATCGGCCAATCGTCGACCCACTCCACCGGGTTCAAATGTACAATGCGACCATAGGCATACCGATCCTGGAAATGCACAAACCATGACTCCCCGCTATCCAGATTCACCAGCCCGCCCTGATGAGGCCCGTTGATGTCAGTCGAACCCTGATGCAACACTACTTTCTCCTCATACGGGCCGAACACATCTTTGGACCGCATCGCCAGCTGCCAGCCGTAGGTCACCCCGCCGGCCGGTGCAAGTATATAGTAATAATCCCCGCGCTTGTGGAATTTCGGCCCCTCAACCACACGGTGACCGTCGTGCCCATCAAATGCCAATACCGGATCACCAATCATACCCGTCCCTTCGGGTTTCATCTCCTGGACCACCAGCACCGTATTGATCCCTGACCGGCTGCGTGCATAGGCATAGACCAGGTATGCCCGGCCATCATCATCCCACAAAGGTGACGGATCAATCAGACCCTGGCCGGCTTTCACCAACACCGGTTCCTCCCACTCGCCTGCTGGATCATCGGTTTTGACCATATAGATGCCGAAATCCGGATCTCCCCAATAGATATAGAACTCATCGTTATGATAGCGGATGCTCGGTGCCCACACTCCGTCGCCATGGCGTGGTATGCGAAAGTGATCCACCGGGGTGACTTTCGGCAGAGCGTGATTAATCAGGTCCCAGTTGACCAGATCTTTTGAGTGAAGTAAGGGGAGGCCCGGAGAAACTTGAAAACTCGAGGATGTCATATAGAAATCTTCTCCCACCTTCACCACGTCAGGATCTGAATAATCGGCATGAAGAATAGGATTGGTGTAGGTGCCATCGCCGTTGTCAGATACCCAGACCCGGGAAATAGTTATCTCGTTGATTTGATCGTCAGTTTCCGGCGCAGTGCAAGCTGTTATGAGAAATACCGACAAGACAGGAATGATTATTATTAATCCGTACAAATGCATGATAATATTATAATTTCTAATTGATTAATCCATTTTTTATGATAAAACCAAGCCGCTTGAAAATTAAATTTATATTGAATTATACATATTACATGATTCACGTGATCTTATC
>SLQC01000102.1 GCA_007131625.1 Balneolales bacterium
AAAAATCTACCATTCCACCTATTCCGGCGAGTATAAACAGGATTAACCATACCCAGGCCAGCCAGAGCTTTCCGGTTAAAGCGACAACGACCGCCAGCGCTATTAGCCCCGCGAAAACCCACGGTATGATGCGCAATTCCGGTACTTCTTCCGGATGAATTTCCTGCATCCCGATATAATGATTCAGGATGTTGATATTCTGCAAATCATGTCTGCTATGTCCAGTAATATCATCGACCCAGATATACATACCCAGTCCATCAGGATACTGCGGCGCCTTCATGGTGATCGACCAGATAGGTGTGAAGTAAACCGGGATCAGCAGAATGGCTGCAAGTATAAGTCCGAGTCGCGATTGTATGGTCATGATTAGATTATGAATTGTGATTCAATTCAAGCGGAGTCGATGTTCAAACCAACTTTTCCAGCTTTGTCGACCTTAAGAATCGGGCAGGACTCCGGAAGTCCCGACCCGTTCATTCACTCGGCAAGCTTCAGGATTAATCTTCACCGGTTCTCCATGTCAATGGAACATTTGAGTCGGCCGGAGATACCCGCACATATCCCTGCATCTCCTGGTGAAGCGCGGAGCAGAACGCTGTACAGTAGAATGGATAAATTCCCGTTCGTGTCGGATGCCAGGTGATCGTCTTGGTTTCGCCCGGGGCGATCAACACTTCGGCGTTTTGCGAACCTTTGATGGCAAATCCGTGCACCATATCCCAATCCTGCTCGATATTGGTCAGGTGGAAATGGACTTCGTCACCTACGCGGATGCCTTCGATGTTGTCCGGTGTGAAGTGACTTCTCATATTGGTCATGTAGACACGTACCACGTTGCCATCCCGTTCGACCCGTGCATCCCGGGTGCGTTTTACGGCATGGGGATGATGATTGTCATCCAGATCATAAATTTGTTTCACATTATCGCGGATTATGTCTGCTCGGATGGCCTGAGCATAGTGCGGTTCGCCGATGGTCGGGAAGTCGAGTAGCATCTCCATCCTGTCACCTGAAATATCATACAACTGGGCGGGGTGAAGCTGCTTTGGTCCGGTCGGAAGGAAACGGTCACGAGCTGTTTTGGTCAGGCCGATCATATACTTCCGGTCCGGATTCGGTGTGTCTCCGCCAGTGATCATAAGGTGACCAATCGAGTAGTAGGAATCGATACGATCGGTCACTTCAAACGTCTCCAGCGACCATTTCACGATTTCGGAAGAGATGTAAACTGATGTATAAGCGTTGCCGTCACCGTCAAATTCGGTGTGAAGAGGTCCGAGTCCGGGATTTTCCACTTCACCTGCAATGGTAGACTCATATTCAAGCACCGGAATGCCGTTGATAATCTCCTCAAAAGCTTCGTTTTCGATAGCTTCCAGCATTCGACTGAAGGAGTGTACCGGAATTACGGTGGCCAGTTTTCCGCCGGCAACGATGAATTCACCGGTCGGATCGATATCCACACCGTGAGGCGACTTGGGTGTCGGGAGAAAATAAATCATATCCGGGGCATCATTCGGATGCAGTAACAACACTTCATCATGTACAGTTGAAACGGCAATGCTGGTATTTTTGTCCTTTAGATTGTGGTAGTATTTCGCCGGGACAGTTTGTGCCCTTCCTTCGCGGACATACTCCCGAGCTTTCTTCCAGTTCACCGCTACGACATAATCCTTGTCGAATTCCGAAGCGTTGATTTCAAGTAGCGTGTGAGCTTGTTCTGTGTTATAGGTTGTAAAGAATGCCCAATCAGCGGAGGCACCTTTGCCGGCGCGACCAACATCATAGTGATAGGGTGGCATCAGAATCTGGAAATCCATACTCATTTCCCCGCTTTGCGGATCGACTGCAATAAAACTCAGCGATCCGTCAAAATTCTCTTTGTAGGAATCGATCGGAACATCCTCATCCATATCGTAAGGAATGCTAAACCGCGTTGCACCGATGATATACTCGGTATTTTCGGTCACGTATGTAGAAGCGTGATTTCCGCCGGTGTTGGGCAGTTCCAGTGTTTCTACCGTCTCGAAGGATGTCAGGTCAATTCGCGCCACCCTGGGGGTGTTGTTGGCATTGATGAAAATCCATCGTCCGTCGGGCATACCATCGGTATGGGAAAAGTCGGGGTGATGCGAGTCATCCCATGGAATGAAACCGTAACTGCTCATAAGAAGCGGCTTGGTTTCCTCCGAATAACCGTAGCCCGACTCCGGATCCTGAGAAAAGACCGGAATATTGCGGAACATTCGCGCTGACGGAAGTCCCCATACGCTAAGCTGCCCACTGTAACCACCTGACAGAAAAGCGTAGTATTCGTCATAATCACCGGGTGCCACATACACACGCTCAGCGGCGCCGCGGGTGTCCAGCATATCCGTTTGCGAAGGACAGCCGTACATCAGGACTGAAATCAGGCCGATTCCTAGCAATACGGTGGCCACTTTCCATATGGTTGCTTTTTCTAACATTATGATTCTCCGTTTTAATTATAACAGGATTAATGATCTATAAATGATGTGATTTTTTGCATGATGCTATTCTGTATCACAGTCTTACCATGCTGCTGTCAGTTGCGCAAATCCTCACCCGTATCTGCGTAATAGCGGAGGAAGTCCACAATCTCCACTGCCTGTTCTTTGGTTACATTCTGATAGGGCATAATGGTGAGATAATCCTGAAGAAGTGCTTGTCCGACCGGGTGACGATTGGTCATTTCTTCAGGATTTAAAATGAAATTGATTAAAAATTCATGCGATCTGTTTTCAGTCGCGTTCCCGAGGGGAGGGCCTACAAATCGATTTTCCATACGATGGCAGGATGCACATCGGCTGTCATAAAAATCGGCGCCACGTTGGGCTTTTTCCAGATCAACTTCACCGAGATTCAGCCGTTCGGTCACAGGACCGATTCCGTGTTCCAGTTCAAAGTCGGTCAGGTCAGCGGATCCATCTGTTGCCCCTGCGCCATTGGGATCCGCGGTTTCGTCTCCGTTACCACAGCCGGTCCAGAGAAATACGAGCAGTAAAAGGAATACAATGCGATACATAGTAATGAGATATAAGTGTACTTTATATGAAATATATTAACGAGAGCTTTGCTTTTTTTCGATTGTATGTGACAGCCTTGATTCGGGAGCAGCCGGGTTCTTTGTTTCTCCGGAAGATTTGAATACTGCAAGCCTATCGGATGCAGCATTACCATCGGATGCCGCAGTTCCATCGCCAACAGCAGCACCATCGCCAACAGCAGCACCATCGGCAGCAGCAGTACCATCAGTAGCAGCAGCATCTTCAGAATCCCGGGGACTAAGCTCAGTCAACCGGGTATGTGCAAAAAAGCTGTCGATATCGTCGATCAAATCGAGCCATTTTTTATGGAATACAGGAATCTGTTTGAACAGATCATCGGGAATACCCAGCCAGAAATACGGAAACGATTCTTCCCCGTCGATTGCTGTGATTACATCCTTAAGCGTAATCTCAGCGGCAGGTTTGGCGAGTGCAATACCTCCGCCAAAGCCGCGCATGGTCACGACAATTTTCCGGGCTGCCAGCCGCTGCATAATTTTGGTCAGAAAAGCTGCAGGAATTTGTAATTCACTGCTCAGTTCCCGAACCGATATCACTATCCGCTCCTCCTTTGATGCAAGAAAAGCGACCGACCGGATTCCGTATGTGCTTGCTTTGGATAAATACATATATCGTATTTAAGAGTATTTAATCCTATTATACGGGAAGTATTGTTCCAAGTCAAGAAGAAGATCAGATAAAAATTAAAATTTATGACTATGCGGATCACATCGAGTAGGAAGATAAATAAATCATTGAAACATGATTTATTTATCTGTCCTCTCACACCACCGTACCTACGGTTCCGTATTCGGCAGTTCATGAAGCCATTGAAAGTTTCAGGTGATGATTGGTCAGGCGAATCAGCCTCAATGATTCAAAGAACTTTGCTGGAAAGATGTCTTTGAGCTTCCCCTGCAATCGTTGCACCGATTCGGCGGCGATTTTCAGCCGCGTCTTCTTGTGCATCGTTACCGAGTAGCCCAGAAATGTCCGGTTCCATGGGCGATCTACCGCACTCTTTGTCCGGTTCACCTTTAGCCGGAGCCGCTTTTCTACAAAGCAGGTGATCGAAGCCAGCACCCTTTGTCCGGCTATGCGCGAGTT
>SLQC01000259.1 GCA_007131625.1 Balneolales bacterium
TACCAACAGAAGCATAATGGAATAAAGCAAAATTGTAAACTTCATCATTATCTGCACCTCCTTCAAGAATACGATATCCTGCTCGAATACCAAGGTTATCGGAGAACCTATATGTTGCTGCGATCAAAACATCTTCGGCTCTCCCCTGGGGCGCGGCAAGTGCATCGCCATCCAAAAGGATACCATACTTATCATCAATCTTCCACAAAAGCCTGAAATTAATAATTGGAACAAATCCTACATTGGTTTTCTCAGAAGTTAATCCGGGTGAAGAAAGTGCAATTTTAGCATCTCTGATTTTTGCAGTGAATCCTAACCCAAAATCAAACCTGGGTTTTTGTACAATATCGTATCGGTATGTAAGCCTGTAAGAATTAAATTTATAAGTGCCGTTAAGTTGAGTATTGGCAGGAAATACTACTCCTTCAAAGAAAATATCATTTGGTACATTGCCTTCAGATTTAATTTCGAGAGGAGCATATAATAATGAAAGTGTATGACGCGATTCTATAGTGTAAATCAATCTTATCCTGTAGGAAAATTCTGTTTTTGGAATCAGATCGTCTTTTAATGAAAATAGTGTGCCTTGATCTCCTGGAATGCGAACATCACTATAACCAGTAAAAACAGCACCTGTTTCAAAATCAATAATTGCCTGCGCATTCACTGATGTTTTCAAGAAAAAAGTCAGGAATAAAATGGTGATTGAATAAATTAAAGTTTTCATTTTTATCTATTTCCAGTTTCTAATTTCATATTTAATTTCAATGTGACCGGTTCTCTACTTCTGACTGGCTGAATTATTGGGCGGGAGTCATATGTTCCATAAATCGTTTCTGGTTTTTATAAATTGGAATTTCCGGTTAAATATTCCGTTGAAAATCAGGTGACAGGGAATATCCCGGGCCTTGCCTAAAAGTTATATTTTAATGATGCCGTGATGATATTAATACTACTTCCAAATACCGAGTCATCACTGCCGGTAAAGAACTGAGCAAGAACCCGGAGATCAAGATCCGTTATTACCGACCATGTAACGGATGGTGATATAAAGACCGCTTCTTCATCAGGGTAATAGATCGCCGCCAGACCGCCGTCGACCAGCATATGGATCGGATAGGTAAGTTGAGTGGTAAGCTGGTACTTTGAGAAAGATGGATTGTCCGGTGCAAGCTGCTCACCTATCAATTGAAACTGTTCCCTTCCACCCGCCTGGTTATACAGTAACTCCGTGATCATAAAGAGGCTGCAGGGAAACATGTAATCAACAGAGGCCGAAACGATAAAATTGGTATTCCGGTCACCCTCCTGCTCATCAATATCGGCATAAAACATGGTTTCGCCCTTGAATCCGGCACCACGAAGATTGCCGGCCCATCCGGCTCCGGTCGTCAACCGCTCCCGGTAATACCCCCCGATGAATTGAAAATCGTATCCACGGGTATTGAAGGTATAAAGCGCGGCTGCCACGCTGTTTTCCAGGTCCCGGCTCGGACTGACAGCCAGTTCAAAACGGGAACTAAAACCCAAGAAGTGCTGCACCCGGATAGCATCCGTACCGGGACGTTCGGGGTAATCGAAATCATAGAACGAGTAGATATTGAAGATATCGTTCGGATTGGTGATCATGTTGACGCCCCAGTTGACTCGCTGGCGGCCGACACGGATATTCCAATCACCGCTATCCCACTCACCATAAAGCCGGTCCGGAATAAAGTGCAGCAACCAGTTATCCTTGTTGAACATCAACCAGGAGAGGTTTACCAGTCCGTCGTCGGTATCAATACCCTCAGCATAATCAGGGAAGCCCGGTATCGTTTCGGAATATTCCCGGAATTCCTTGACCAGATCCCCGGCAAAAAACCGGGTTCGCATCTGCCAGTGAAAGGAAAAGTCAGAGGTTGCGTCCCATCGAATATTCAGACGATTTTGCAGTCGATATTCCATCCAGGTTCCCTCTCCGAGCGGCTCGGGCAGATCGGCGGAAATACGAACAGGCATTCCCTGCACATAACCTCGTATGTACAGGTCGTCACTGATTTGTGAATGTGCACTCCCTGGCAGCCCTGTAAGACTGAACAGGGTTGCCAGCAGAAAAATCCGTATCAGAGAAATACTGTCATACTTCATGGGCTTCTTCTACCTGGCTATATTCATCTTTATCAACAGCCCCATCCACCATGGTAATCACCCTTCGGGCTCTTTGAATTACACGCTGGTCGTGCGTGGAAAACACGAATGTAACATTTTGCTCCCTGTTCATACGCAACATGATGTCCAGAAGATTCATGGCTGCCTCTGAGTCCAGATTGGCTGTAGGTTCGTCGGCCAGGATAAATTTGGGCTCGGATGCCAGCGCACGTGCCACAGCGACGCGCTGCTGCTGTCCACCTGACATCTGCTTCGGGCGGGCATCCTTGCGATCGCCCAGTCCTACCGCATCCAACAGTTCATCCGTTCGTTGCTGCATCTCCTTTTTTCCCCGGTTTTGCAGCAGCATAATGAACGATACATTTTCACGAGCCGTGAAGACCGGGATCAGGTTATAGTGCTGAAAGACAAATCCGATATTGTGCAGACGGAAGTCAATAAGTTTGCTGTCCTTCAATGCGGAGATATCGGTACCGTTGACAAAGACATTGCCGGAAGTCGGTTTATCCAGTCCGCCGATCATATTGAGCAGTGTTGTCTTTCCGGAACCTGAAGGTCCGACGATGCTGGTGAATTCTCCCTTTTCGATGGTGATAGACACATCGCGAAGAGCGTGTACCGGAACGGTGTCCGGGTTGTACACTTTTGAAAGGTTTTCAGTTTTTACGATTGCCATAACAGTTTCGGTTTGGAGTTAAAAATAATCTGTACTTACATTTCCTTATTTGTTCGGTGTCGATCATGTTTCGGCACGTTCACAACACAATTTCAGTTGGTCATCCTGCTGCTGCGGGCCTGCCTGACGTATGACAGCTGCAGACTTCCCGCTACCGGACGCATGATTTAATCAGCTATCTTTGGCTGCTTCAAGCGGATTGATCCGGATCGCCTTAAACGCGGGATACAGCGATGCCAATGTGGTAATAAGAATGACAATGATCACAACAGCTAGCATATCATCTGTTGTCAGAATCGGATAGATCAGATAATCAAATCCAATCAAAGCGGCTCCTTCGGCAAACATCTCCAGATTGATACCGGTCTCACTCAGTCGTTGAATGCTTAGCAATGCCAATATGATCCCGGCCACGGCACCGCTTAGCGTTAGAATAATCGACTCCAGCATGATCATCAGGAACACCCGCAACCGGCTCATCCCGATGGAGAGCAGCATACCGATCTCCCGCATACGTTCGAACAGAGCCATCAGCATTGTATTCAAAATTCCAAAGCCCAATGCACCCATGACAATCAGTGTGATTATAAACACCCACACATCCCCCAGCTCGACAATCATGCTCAGTTCCGGGGAGAGTTGTCGCCATGTCTGGGCCAGGACCCCATCAAACCGGTCGTTTACACCGGCAACAAGCGAATCGGGCAGTGTTTCATCCTCCATTATGATCCCGATTTCATGATAGATCTGCCGGCCACCGGCCAGGATATCATGAATATCATCGGCCCGGACAAACACATTGCGCTTGTCGTATTCCGATGATGCTGATTCAAAGAGTCCCGCTATGTGTAAGGAACCGGATGTCAGTTCCTGATCCATATTTTCAAACGTTAACACGATCCGGTTACCGATTTGCAGGTTGTGTTCCCCGGCAAGATTTCTGCCCATAATGACCGCATCACTCATATCGGTATCGAGATACTCACCCTCCACCATATTTTCATGAAAGGTGGTGGTCCGTATTTCGGATGCAACATTAATTCCCCGGATGCGCACCCCGGATGTTTTAACCGGCGACTGCAGCATGCCGTCGGTAATGGTTCGCGATGTATGAGATTTTACCCCCGGGTAGCCATCCAGCCAGGAGACAATGCTATCGTGTTCGTCTATGCAATTCCAGGGATAGCCATCGGCGAGGAATTCGGGATGATGGATCTGGGCGTGGGTAACCTCGCGTTCGATCATATAATCCAGCCGCTGCTGTAACAATCCATTGGCCCAGCTTAGTATCAGAACACCGGCCCACAAGCCGACAATGACGGCGGCCA
>SLQC01000028.1 GCA_007131625.1 Balneolales bacterium
ATTGTGCGCCACCCTCTGCTAATTACAGTGGTATTGCCGACGTCGCTTTTGTTTTTACTGGCCGCATGGAGTCCGCCGCTGGTATATCATAACCTGTCAGACTGGTATGGAAGCTGGCAGCAGAGCATGTTCGCCTTTGTGTGCCATCAGCAACTTGACCGAACCTTTTTCATACACGGGATCCCCCTGGCGGTTTGCAGCCGGTGTACCGGAATTTATACCGGCCTGTTTTTCGGTTTGCTGTTTTTTTCTTTTTTTACTGATTTTGTCAAAAAAACTGAGCATTATATAAACCGTGTTTTTTTTACACTATCATTCGTAGTTCTGCTGGATGGTTGTGCCAATTTGTTGCAATTTTGGCAGACTACGCCTGAATTGAGATTATTGACCGGGGGGGTATGGGCCGTGTCAACCGGCGCTGTTCTGGTTCGTGCCCTGAACATACCCCGTAAATAAAATTAAGGAGAACATTGTAATGGAACCTGTTCAAGATAAAAGTTTCTGGAATGCTGCCGGTATGGCCGGTGCGATTTTCGGATTTGTCGTTTTTCTGATTTCACTGATCGGAAGCTATTTGACGATTATGTCTGAGCCGACCGGAAGTTTTTTAAGCGGATCGATGGTGTCTTCCGGTGTGGGTTGCCTTGTCGGTGCTTTCGGTGGTGTGCTTGCGGTGAAATTCTATATCAATGAATTCGGACCGGAAATAAAAATCGGTAAAGGTGCGGTAATCGGGTTGGTGACCGGACTTTTCATCACACTATTATATCAGGTTTTGAATCTAATCTGGCCAATCATCGACAGTTCCTATTTGGAAAACCTTCAGACTGCCATGATCGCCAATTTCGAGATGATGGAACAGCTGTCGACTGAACAGCGAGATCAGATGATCGACGCTATTTACACACAAATGCAGAATTATTATTCTGCAGCCAGTATCATACAGAATCTTCTGTTAGGTGCGCTGACCTATGGTTTGCTGAATGTGCTGAGTGGACTACTGAGTGCAAAATTCATGGGAACACCCCCACAAGAGGAGCTTTTTTAATCAATAGGTCAGCAGGATATGGCAGAGCAAAATCAAAACAAAGAGAACAGTCAGAACGATACCGGAAATTCAGAAGAGGCATCAAACTCTCACTGGAATCAGAATCCAACCGGATTCCTGCATGAACAAAGTTGGGCTGATCGAAACGGCTTTCCCCATTGGTTGCTGGCCTTTATATGGGTTGTCGTCTCTTTTCTATTGTTTCAGCTGGTCGGTACTCTCGTTATGGTGGGCTATCTCTTTGCCATTTCTGACGAGCCCGTTACCGGATTCGATCCCCAGATGATCATCGAACATCTGGATGTCATGTTCATAGGCAACTCGCTGAGCCAGATTTTGTTTCTTGGTCTGGCAACCTGGATCATTACCGGACTGTCAACGTCTGATAGCCGGGCAAAATTTTTACGGTTCCGGGCCGACCACCGAACGCTTCCCGTCATTCTGCAGACCGCACTATTGATTGTCGTTTTTCAACCGATCATCTGGCTGCTCTCCTGGATCAACATGCAGATCCCCTTTCCTGAAGGATATGCTGCTTTTGAAGATTCACAAATGGAGCTAATCAAGGATTTCCTGACTGGTGACCACCTAGTAATGCTGACAATCATCCATGTTGGACTCGTACCGTCGGTTTGTGAAGAGATTCTCTATCGCGGTTATGTTCTGCGTGCACTTGAAAAGTCATGGGGGATCTGGGCTGCGATTGTGGTAAGCGGACTCCTCTTCGGATTATACCATGTCCGGCTCACTCAGGTGATACCGTTGGCGATCATCGGAATTCTGCTGGCATGGGTGGTCTGGAGGTCTGACAGCATCTTTCCTGCCATGGCCGGACATTTCGTTAACAATGGAGGAAGTGTCCTGCTTGCATCCATATATCCCGACTATGCGATGGAACAAATGGCCACATCCGAACTTCCATCCGTATGGTTGTTGTTGATTAGTATAGGAGGCGCCTTTATGTTGCTACGTTATATACATCAAACCACCAGGCAGGAGTAAATTATGTTAAAAAACAAGATCAATCCGGATGATTTCGACGATTGGAAATGTATCTATGAAACCAGCATCGAAAGTGAAGCTAATCTTGTGCATGGATTCCTGCAGGACCAGGGTCTAACGTGCCAGGTTTTATCAAAAAAAGACAGCGCATATACCGTGAATTTCGGAGATCTGTCGGTAATTTTTGTCTATGTCCCAGAAAGGGATGTTAAAAAGGCGGAAAAAGCACTTAAAGAGTGGAAAGATGGAACAATTGATTATGAGGGAAAAGGGGAACCGGACGACAGTGACGATTGATCCTGAATTCCGGATCATTTGTATATCCAGGTCAACAGGGAGTGTCGGGTGTCTGAACTAAACAAGCGAATCCTTACATCTCTGATTGCGGCTCCGTTTTTTCTATATGTCACCTGGCTGGGAGGATGGTATTTTATCGCCTTGCTTATCGCGGTGGTCATGGCTATTCAGTTGGAAATTATTTACATGCTGAATAAGCAGGGGCTGATAGTCCACAAACCCATGGTGCTGCTGTTGGGCATCCCGGTCCTGCTGACCCCGATTGAGCCATCCCTGTTATGGCCTCTTTTCCTTTTCCTGCTGATGATGACATGGATATCAATAACGTTCCGAAGTAACGGTGACAGCTGTGAGCAACTGATGGCTACAATTCTGGCAGGAGTCGCTATTCCCGCTTTGTTTTCAGGACTACTGATTATTAGAAGTATCGGTGACGACGGAACCGGTTTTGCATTGACGACGATTCTGCTTCTTATGGTCTGGGCTAATGATATCCTCGCTTTTATCGGGGGTAAGTCGATGGGGAAACATCAATTGGCTCCAAAAATCAGCCCGAATAAGACCGTTGAAGGATTTATATGGGGATTCCTGGGTTGCTTTATCGCTCTGGCTCTTGGCATGGCTATTTTGCCGGATTATCCCCTGAGCCTGAAACTGTCGATTCCATTCGCAGCCCTGGTTGGCATTTTCGGTCCAGCCGGAGACCTGGCTGAAAGCAAACTCAAGCGGATTTGCGATATCAAGGATTCATCCGGAATGATGCCCGGACACGGCGGACTGTATGACCGATTCGATGCCATACTGTTTGCCGCACCTGCTGCCGCCATCTATTTGAAAATTCTCACCAATTTTTCAATTCTGTAATAATCGCCAATGAATGTGATTTTGTTAACCTGTTTTTATACCATAGGTTAGACGTATGACTATCTGTTACGGAATGAATCATCCATGGCAGTTGTTTTCGATACACCATCATATGGTTATTTCATGGAGGTACCACGTGACGTCAATTTCAGAACGTTTACACTATCATTTGGTTATTTCATGGATGTACCATGTGACGTCAATTTCAGAACGTTTACACAAAAAATGGAGACATATCAATGAAGATCTTGGTGACCGGTGCATCAGGATTTATCGGGAATAATACCGTTCGCCGTCTTGTGGAATTGGGAAAACCGGTGCGTGCGATGGTGCGAAATGTAGATAAGGCAAAAAAGCGTTTAGCCGATGTAGTGGACAAGGTTGAATTTGTGCAGGGAGAGGTGACCAGCCGTGAGAGTTTGACTCCGCTCATGAGCGATGTAACTACAGTTATCCATTTGGTAGCTATAGCGTTGGAAAAAAGCGGACAGAATTATGAAGCGGTCAATTACCAGGGAACAGTTAATATGGTTGACGCGGCAAATGAAGCAGGCATCAACCGTTTCATCAATTTGAGCCAAAATGGGGCTGACAGTACGTCCCCACACCGCTTCCTGAAGAGTAAAGGACGTGCCCAAGACTATGTCGCCCAACATGCTCCAAACTGGACGGCGTTGCGCCCGTCCGCGATCTTTGGTCCGCAAGACGATTTTTTTAATTCAATTGCCCGGTTAGTACGACTTACACCGGTGATATACCCGCTTATTGGTGGTGGTACAGCCACATTCCAGCCGGTATCGGTTGATGATGTAACAGAGGCCATTGTTCGCTCGATCGGTGATGATACCACAATCGGCAGGGAACTTGGTCTGGGTGGGCCGGAAATTCTTACATTGGGTGAGATCGAACGCCGCATCTTAAAGACGCTCGATACCCGACGATTGCTCTTTCCGGCCCCGGTGTGGTTATTGCGTATGCCAGTATTTTTTATGGAGCGGGTAATTCCGGGTTCACCAGTATCGACCAGCTTGCTTGATCTGCTGGCTGTACCTAACGTCGTTAAAGATAATGCTCTTACCAATTTTTTCAATGTTAAGCCGATTCCTTTCGATGGTGAGCATATCTCGTATCTAAAACATAATTCAGTAGATGTAGCTTTAAAGGCTATCTTCAAAGGAGAGTCGGTGAACTGATTTTAAACTCATCAAGGCAGACCAGCCAGAGAATCTGTTAAGCAATTCAGGGTCGACGAAATGACCAGCAATGCAGCCCGTCCCTGGTTTGTCCGATAAGCTCAATCTCTCCATTGACGTAGATATCGGCAGCAATCGGATGTCGCATCGAGGCGGTTGGCAGATCGGAGAGTGATTCGCCAGATTCGATTTGCCAGGCATAAATCCTGCCGGTGGAAGAGATGCCGACCATATCCGGTTTACCGTTACCATTGAGGTCGGTGATTAGCATATTGTCATAATCAGCTGCATTCTGACCCATATTGCGTGTCATGCGAAGCTGCCCGGCCTCGTTTAGTAGAAACAGATTGCCGTTCAGATTCTGGACCCCGATCATCCGTTCGCGGATGCGCTCCTCACCGTCATGATCAATAGTCAGCGTCTGTACAATGGGTGCGTTGATGATGGGAGCATTGCCGACATAAACGCGGCGAATCTCCAACTCTCCGTCAGAATGTTCGATGTTGTCGAGTTCTCCAGTGTCTGCAATATGGGTGTCGTCAAAAAACGGCTCTTTGCCGATTGCATACAGATGTCCGTCAGATGCACCCGACAGAATTTGATTTTCGTGAAAAGTAATCGGACCGAATTCAGATTCGATGAAAACGGGGAAGTTGTCCCGCCGTTCTCCTTGCGGTGTAAAACCGAACAGACCGTTTCCGGCTGTAACCCACAATGTCGGCTCCCCGTCAAAGATTCTAAAAATAGGTTGACGGGTGACTTGAACGTTGACATCCTGTGGCCAGCCCTGGATATTCAGCCCTCGCTGATCGAGAACATGCACTTTCCTGTCGGCTGTAACCACGATTATTTCCGGATTGCCGTTGCGGGAGACATCGGCAATAGCGAGTGGTGCGGTGATGGTTTCGTCCATGGAGACAGGGAAGTTGGGAAGCGGGATGCCCCGAGAATTCCAGGCATAAACCTTGTTACCGGCGGCAATCAATATCGCATTCTGATTATTCCCGTACCAGTCATAGACGATCGGAGATCCGATCGGTCGGTCATTGCCGGTCTGCACTTCAAGAAACCCGGTCCCGTCGGAAGCGACGCCAAATACGCGATTGCTCTCCGTGGCAAAGATCAGCTCATCCCGGGATCCACCGACAATATTGGCGAGCAATGGATTGCCGGTGAGTTGTGATCCATCGAGTGGGTATACCCAAAGGTCACGTACCGGTTCCTGCCGGTCTTCGCTGAAATAGGTATCCAGTTGAAAAGAGAGCTGGTCTCCGTTCCGCACAAAACTTGCAGCACCGACATCCATCAGAGTCCCCAGAAAACCGGCATGGTTGACGGGATTGAGAAGAGGATCGAGATAGTTAAGCAACGGCGCACTTCGGGAATAGATCCAGGTGCTGACGTTGTCGGGATGACGCTGCCGGGCCTCCATATATTCGTCTTCATAAAAGTAGACGGCACGCCGTCGCTGGTCCTGGTCAACACGTCGTGCCAGTCCGGCCCGTTTCGTGACTATGGCACCGTTCGCCGAACGCATGATAAAAAAATCGGTAAACCGGTTCACGGGTCCGCCCAGTAATCGGGCCATAATATTGCTGCTGACATGGAAGATGTTGTTATTCTCCTCGATGTAGCCTTCCCGCACAAGATCCGACATCTGCCGGTTGAAAGCGGCCGTGTCTTCAAGCCGACGAATGAACATATGTTCCCCGACAGATAAAAACCCGCTGGCCTCAAACACGACGAACGCAGTGGCGGGAGCAAGTGTGTGTGCAATAGCATCAAACCGGTCGGAATCTGTTATCAGCAATGAGTCAAGCTTGCTTATAACAGAGGTATCATCGCCGGAAGGGGAAGATGGATAATTGTGATATACAGAAAAAAGTGCTGCATCAACCGGAATGTATCGGTCCAGATCAAAGGGGGCCGGATCCTGAATGAACGTCGAAACGAAATCAGATGGTTCGTTTTGTGTGAGTGGGATTGTACCGGACAGAGTAAGGTCGAAAAACGGATCGTCATCCGTCTCATTAGAGATCGTGATAACGGCAGGACCCGTACCGTCGAAGAGATTTTTAAATCTGGGCAGGAACCGCGGGGCACCCAGCTGCTGAACCCAGTTATTCAGTTTCGGTGTATTCAGCAGGAAGTCACCGCCGGCGATCTCCTCTTCCGTGACAGAGATGCCGGGATGGTTGCCGGAATAGGTCATGATACCGTTTTCTATAGCGGCACTGTTCTTGCTCAGCAGGATCCAGTCATGCAGCTGTGTGGCAAAAAGCTGCTGATTTTCGAGATGAAGAATGTGCACTTTCCGGCCTCGAAAACGGTAGTTGTTGACGGCAAAGTCCTCCCGAAACATGGAAGCGATGTCGTCGAGTACCGAACGGCTGTTTTCCAGGATGAAGACCGGCTGCAGTTCGTGCGACCCGGTTGGAAAAAGGGCGACTGCTTTTGTTGGCAAAGAGGTATTGACCCGCTGCTGCATTGCTGCGATACCGACGATATCAATAGCGCCTATCTCTCCAAGAAAACTGCTCTGCCTCATTTCCAGAACATCGAAAAAATTAGCGCCATGATGAAGAACCACAACCGGAGAATCGGCCGGAACAGCCGACCACCACGGTTGTTTTCCCAGTCTGCCGGAGCAAGCCCCGATAGCCAAAGCAATGATAAAAAAAAGACGTATTAAATATTCGGATCTTACTATCATAGAAAAGTGTTGGGAAATACCTGATCAGAAACGACGTTTTTCATAAAAAGTTATTCTCTCATTAATATAAAATATCACTTTTTGAATGAGTTTTTTGAATCCATTCTTATTTATTGCTCTTGCCGCCGCTGTAATACCGGTGATCATTCATCTGATTAATTTTCGCAAACCCCGGAAAGTCGCTTTCTCAACCCTTTCCTTTTTTCAGGAACTGCAGAAATCCACGATTCGGCGACTCAATTTGAAAAGATATCTGCTTCTGGCTCTGCGGATACTGGCCATCGCCATGTTGGTAACCGCGCTTGCCCGGCCATTTTTACCGCCTGACATTTCAGGTTGGCTGGGATCATCAGCCGAGGGACAGCGGGTCGCTTTGTTGATCGACAACGGCCCCAGTATGATGCAGATCGACGAAAGCGGGCCCTATATGGACCAGATTCACAGCGTTGCAGAAGAAGTCATCTCACAATCTTCGGATGGTGCACGTTTCATAGTCGTTCCCACCCATGGGGAACTTGAATCGGGTCGATGGATGCGCAAAGCCGAATCGCTTCATTATCTTGAACGGCTTGAACCGGTAAACAAAGGCGGTTATCCTGAAGAACGAATGACATTTATTCAGGATCTGCTTCGGGATGAGCCCGGTGAGGCGGGACGGATATACTGGCTGTCCGACGCGCGAAAAACCCAGCTGGACAAAATGGAAGACGGGTTTATGTCTGCTGATCCGGATAAGGAATATCAACCGGTAACATTTATTAAGGTAGGTAATGAATCATTTCAGAATGTTTCCGTGGCATCGGTATCACTTGCAGGACAAGTTCTGGGCGAAGGAGTACCGGTCGGTGTATCGGTAACAGTCCGGAATTTCGGAGACCAGGCAGTTTATAACTCTTTTCTGAGCCTTGAAATGAGTGGCGAACGAATTGGACAGTACGAAGTGAGTCTGCAGGCTGGACAGGAGCAGGAGCTTTTATTCGAAGTGATCCCGGTGTCGACAGGCAGCATCAGGGGAAAAGTGATCCTTGAGGGAGGGACCTATTCGTTCGATCATACCCGATATTTTTCGATGGATGTTCCGGAGAGCCGTAATGTGCTTTTGGTCAGTGATCATGGGGAGGACGAAACCCGGCGTTCCTATGTGAAACCGGTCCTCGACGCTGCAACCGAGACCGGAACCAGAATACGTGCGTCACAAACCGATATTAGTACACTCAGAGAGTACGATCTGGATACATTTGATGCCGTCATCCTTGAAAGTGTCCGGCGTATACCGGACTATCTTCAGGCTGAACTCGTTCAGTTTGTGCAAAAAGGCCGGGGACTGCTGTTTGTCCCTTCGGAGCAAGGCGATATTGAAAATTACAACCGGTTTTTGCAACAGGCAAACGCCGGATCATATACCGGGATGCGTGGGGACTACGGGAGATTTGAGGAAATTGCGTCACTGCAGCCGCTACGAGACGGGCACCTGCTGGTCGATGATATTTTTGAAACCCAGGACAATGAGGAGGTGCGCATAGACATGCCCTCGATTTACCATTATCTGCGATACCAGCAACCAGATTCACAGCGCGGCTCAACTGTGCTGCGATCAAATCTGGATGATCCTCTCTTTGTCGAACAACCGTTTGGAGACGGCATGGTGCTGGTCGGTACCTTGGGGTTCAGTCCGGGATGGTCAAATCTCAGTGTAAAACCACTATATGCCCCGCTACTGTATCGAATGATACTCTATGTAGTTGCCTGGGAGCATGGCGGAGTCAGGGAACATATACTTGGTAATCCTTTTGACCGGCAAGTCTCCGATTTCGGAGCAGTTGTAACCATGACTCTGAACGAGACTGAAATGCGGCCGGAAACCTCGACCGGCACTGGTGGACTCCGAATCCGTTACCCTGCTTCCGAGTGGTCACCGGGTTGGCTGGAACTGGATTTGGATGGTAAAAAATATACGATTGCCGTCAATCAGGATATATTGGAATCGGATTTTGCTTCGTTATCTGTATCAGAAACCGAATCATTTCTGGAGAATATTCTCCCGGTTGCCGGTGTGATCAGTGTTTCCGGTTACAGTGAATCGGAAATACGGTCGGCAATGGCTGCCATAAGTTTTGGAAGAGAACTCTGGAACTGGTTTATTTGGTTGGCACTTGCTTTTATGGTGGCAGAATGTATTATTTCCAGAATGTATAGAACAGAAACTTCATCGGAATAACTGGGTACTTGTATGACACAAATAGCTACGGCACATTTGGTGGTTCTGGCTTTATTTACCCTCGGGACGACCATGCTCATGATAGTCACCGCATCCAACGCCCTGCGTCTCCGCAAGGTGGAAATCAGCTGGAAATCGGGTAAACTTTTCGGTTACCCTCTCTTCTCATCACTTTTTTTAACTTTTTCCCTGATAATAACCGCTTGGGTATATACTCAGCAGCTGTATCAGTATACTGTCCCTATGATGTGCTATAACTGGATTGGACTGACCTGGTTCGTGTCCAGCTATCTTACGTCGATGCGATTCGTCACTGATCACGGTATTGTAAAGAATATCAACGATCCTTCCCAGACTGTTGCCTGGAGTCGGATAATGGACTATGTTGAGCGTAATGCAGGCAAATTTCAGACTTATACCTTCTTCTATCCGGATTTTCACCCTGGAAATCAATCACGGAGTATTCGTCTTGAACTGAATGTCCCTGCCGAAAAACAGTCCTCTTTTAGAAATATTCTCCAAAATAAACTCGGTCGCCGGTTTAGTCTGGGAGAACTTGAAAACGCCGGAATTAAACAACTCAAATAAAGAACCATCATGAGTAAAAAGGAAGGTTATATTTGAATAACGATCTGAATACCAAAATCAGCGAATGTGAACGTGTAGTTCTTGTCGGTATTTTTGATGGTATTGATATAGGCAAAAAACAGGCAGAAGAGCACATAGCGGAACTGGAGCTGTTAACCTATACCGCTGGCGGTGTAACCGTACAAAAAGTGTTGCAGCAGAAAAACAGACCCGATGTCGGCTCTTATGTAGGCAAAGGAAAGCTGAAGGAAGTCAGGGATATTATCAGGGAGCAGAAAGCGGATGTGGTCATATTTGATGACGACCTGTCGGCCACCCAGGCGAGGAATATTGAAAAGGTGACCGAGACGAAGGTGCTGGACCGGAGCGGTTTAATTCTGGATATTTTTGCTTCCAGAGCCAAGAGTTCGGCAGCCAAAACACAGGTTGAACTGGCACAGTTGCAATATCTGCTTCCGCGTCTGACCCGATACTGGACCCACTTGTCTCGTCAGAAAGGTGGAATCGGTACAAAAGGTCCCGGTGAGACCCAGATCGAGACTGACCGAAGGTTGATTGGTCGACGCATTGCCGTTCTGAAAGAGAAACTGGAAAAACTCGATTTGCAACGGAAAGTGCAACGCCAGGGTCGGGAAAATTCATTGCGGGTTGCTCTGGTAGGGTACACCAATGCCGGAAAATCATCGTTGCTGAATGCCATTACGAATAACTCTGTGTTTGCCGAAAATCGGCTGTTTGCTACACTGGACTCCACTGTCCGCCGTTTTGAAATCGATCAGGAAGAGGTACTGTTGTCAGACACGGTCGGATTTATTCGAAAACTGCCGCATGACCTGGTGGAGAGCTTTAAATCCACGCTCGATGAAATCCGGGAAGCCGATCTGCTGCTTCACGTCGTGGATATATCGTCGCCAATGAAAACGGATTATATCCGGACAGTAAACGAGACATTGAAAGAGTTGGAAGCCGAAAAAAAATCGGTTATTATGGTTTTTAACAAGATCGATCTGATTTCATCACCACAGGAACTGGCCGATATCCGTCGCGATTATCCCGGTTCGGTACTGGTTTCAGCGGAAAGGGGGATCGGACTTGACGAAATTTCTGTTGAAATTAAAAAAAAGGTTGAAAGAAATTATATATATCGAAAAATTGTCATACCGATATGCAATTATCATGTGGTATCATTTTTGCATGATGTAGCAGAAGTGGAACATGAATCCTACGATGAGCAGAAGATTCGGCTGACCTGCAGGATTCATGAGAAATATTCCGGCAGATTGCATGATATGTTACGTAAAAACAATGCATCTCAAGTACTGATAGAAGATGCCAACGGAGAATAACGATGCTGGTTAGAGAAGTTATAAGTAGTTATATAAAGCCGTTACGGGCGATAGACACCTCACGGGAGGCACTCTCTGCCATGATTGAGAGCGGCCAGGTGGTTTTACCGGTTGTGGATCAGACTACCAACCGTTTTATTGGTATGGTAAGCCGGGAATCGGTCGAAAAGCACCATGCAACGGTCGATAGTGTGCTAACCATCCGTGAGCAGAACTCCATCGTCACCGATCCTGACCAGAACGTTTTTGATACGGTTCGTCTAATGGACAAACACAACCTGACTTTGCTTCCGGTGCTGGATAATGGCCGCAACTATCTCGGCGTTGTGGAGCGAATCCGGCTTAATGACCGTGTCATTCAGTTGATGAATTTTACCGAATATGGCTCACTTGTCACCGTACATTTCGAAGAGCGGGATTTCACGCTCTCCAAACTGGTGCGTATAATTGAATCCGAAGGTGGATTGATCCTTGGGATGAGTGTCGAGTCACCCCGTGATGAATCTCCCGTTTATGCCGTGTCCATAAAGCTGAATGTGCCGGATCCGGGACGTATTGTAACGGCATTGAAACGACATGAATTTATTGTCGACACTCACAGTACCGATAACGAGGAAGATCGCCGGTTCGAACAACGGGCCGATGAATTGATGCATTATCTGAATATTTAAGGGTTTCAAACGAATAAATGTCTCTCCGTTTGCGTTACTCTTCGGCAGAACTATTCTGTCTTATTTCCTATATTTCACCTTTTCCAACGTTAGACTTAGACAGAATGAAAGGGTTTCTCCGTTTCGCATATTTATTCCTGCTTCTTGCCGGCTTTTCAGCTGCTGTATCCACTGCAGACGCCCAGTTTGTACCTCTTTCTCAACACTATGAGTTTGAGAAGGGACGAAAACTGTATGAAGAAGGATTATACCGGCAATCGGCTGAATATCTCAGGAAATATCTTTATTACGATGCTGAACGGGCTTTCCATGAAGAGGCAAGCTACTATTTGACGCTGGCTAAAATGGCGAGTGATTCCGTGCATTCGGAAATTTATGCAAACCGGTTTTTAATGCGGTACCCTACAGGTTTATACGCGGTCAGCCTGCTCGATGAGATGGCCGGTCGTCACTACCAGGCAGGTAATTATGAAACAGCCCGACACTACTTTGGGCGTGCATTCAATGTTGTGGCCGAAGATGACAAAAAGGTGCAGTTTCTATTCTGGATGGCTGAGTCGTCACTGCAGGCTGATGATGCCGACAGTGCATCTGTTCTCTATACCAAATTGTCGGACACATGGCCGGGGTCGGATTTGGCTCCCAAAGCCCTGTATTCGCGAGGCAGTCTCTATCTCAACCGGGATGATTTTGATACTTCTGCCGAAATATTTGAAGAACTGAGAGAGCGGTTTCCCAATCATGCGGTAACTCGTCAGGTTGGTACAGCTCTTGGGGAGTTACACTACCGGCAGGAACGCTATGAAGAGTCCATTTCCGTATTGAAAAACGAACTGTCGTATCTCGAGGGAGATGCATTGCTGAAAGCCATCCTGCTTATCGCTGAGAGCCACAACTATCTCGGCCAATTCGACCAGGCGGCAACAGAATACCGTCGATATATCAACCTGAGTGAGGATGATATGCAAGCCAGACCGGCACATTACGGTCTTGGATGGGTTTATCACAAACAGCAGGTTTATCACTGGGCGGCCGACTCGTTTCAGAATGCAGCTTTTGGCGATGATCAACTCGCCCGTAAAGCGCTGTACTACGAGGCGATTAACAGGAAACTGAGCGGACGGTACGACCTGGCTCTGGATACATTTGAAAAATTCGGAAAGCAGTATGCCAATGGCTTCTGGATGGAGCAGGTTTACTATGAATGGGCATTGACCGCATTCGAATTGGGCCGGAACAACCTGGCTATCGAAGTATTACAACAGCTGATTCGGGCGGATATCGATCTGGAGGATGCCGGAAAAATGTATTCGCTGCTCGGCGAAGCCTATTTTGCCAACAATGAATTCTCCCGTGCAGTGCAGGCTTTTGAGCTAGCGGAGCAGACGGTGGATGTCGACCCTGATATGAAACGGCAGGCGCAGTTTCAACGAGGTTGGGTCATGTATGAAAACCACGCTTACAGGGAAGCACGCCAGGCTTTTGAAGCTGTTTATAGGGATCAGCCGTCCGGACCGCTTGCTGCCGAAGCACTATTCTGGAGCGCCGACAGCTATTACAATCTCAGACAATGGGGGGATGCCGCTCGACAGTTTGAGCGTTTTGTGGATGGCTACCCCGATCACGAATTTACCGGTGCCGCCATTTACTCACTCGGCTGGGTAAATTTTCATTTGCAGAATTACGAACGGGCAATCAGCTATTTTGAAGAATTCGATCAGAACTATGAACCACCGCCCATGGCTTTGTTCCCTTACGAAGTGGACACCCGCCTCAGGATGGGAGATTCCTACTATGCAATGAGCCGTTACGATGAAGCCATCCGCAATTATGATAAGGCAACAGGAACAGATCCGGGCGGCGACTATGCGATTTTTCAGATTGGCAACAGCCACTTCAGGCAGAATGAGACTTTCGAGGCAGTTCGCAGTTTTCGCCGGTTATTAAGAGTCTTTCCCTACAGCCGTCTGCGTGAACAGGTGCAATACAATATTGGACATATCTATTTTCAGACCGGTAATTACGACCAGGCAATTGAAGAGTTTCACTCGCTTATCAATAACTATCCGGGTTCCGAATGGGCAGCCAGGGCACAGTATCAGATCGGAGATGCCTATTACAATGCGGGGAACTATGATGCAGCAGTTGAAGCCTACCGCATTATTCTTGACGAATACCCACGAAGTGGATATACCGTCGATGCCGTCAATGGCATTCAGTTTGCACAACAGGCCGCAGGAGATGTGGATACCAGTATGGAAATTCTCGAAAGTTTCCTGAATCAGCATCCTCAGACTGAAACAGCCGATCAACTTCGGTTCAGGCAGGCGGAAAACCTTGTGCAGGCCGGTGACTACCATGAAGCTATCTCCTCATTCCGGTACTATGTCCGGGTTACGACTTCCGAGTCGAGGGTGCCGGAGGCATACTTCAATATTGGGGAAGCCTATGAGCAGCTGAATGACAGAGCCAGTGCGGTGGAAGCGTATAGTGAGATCGTTGATCGATATCCGGAGTCGGACCGGATGGATCATGCCCTTTTACATATCGGACGTCTTGAACTCGAACAAAACAGGTATTCAGAGGCGATTGCCTCATTGGAAAGGCTGATCGAGCGGGAAGGACGTCTTCATGTTGAGGCACTGTCGACCCTGGGTGAGGCCTATCTGGCCAATGACCAGCCGAACCGCGCAGAAATGGCCTTTGACAGAGCGCTGGAACACAATGAAAATCACGATCCGTCTCTCATAGGTAAAGGGAAAGTAGCTCTTCAGACAGGCCAATTCATGGATGCAGATCGCTATTTTCGGCAGGTAGCCGAATCCAACACCCTTGAAAGAGGTGCTGAAGCACAATATTACCTTGGACTGGTGGAACAGTCCAGAAGAAATCACGATGCTGCCATTGAAGCCTTTTCAAGAGTTAATGTTTTGTATGAAACCTATGATGTCTGGGTGGCTAAAGCAATGCTCGGTACGGCATTATCGTACCGCGAAACAGGGCAGAGTGGCCGGGCTGAACAAACTTTAAGGGACATCATTGAACGGTTCCCCGACACTGAATTTGCCAGAGAAGCATCCAGTGAATTGTAACGTACTTTCCTAGTTAATGAACGAAAATATTACCCCCGCAGAGCATCTGAAAGGCACATTAAGTATGCCGCCCGACAAATCCATAGCTCAGCGCGCCACAATATTTTCCCTGTTGTCTAAAGAGACCTCCG
>SLQC01000179.1 GCA_007131625.1 Balneolales bacterium
GTATCAGCTGCTGAGCCAGGTCGCCGGCCGATCTGGACGCGGGGAAAAACCCGGTAAAGTTTTTCTTCAAACACTTATGCCGGAGCACAGCACTCTTCGGTTCGCCAGACATCATGATTTCCCGGGATTCGCAAGGCATGAAATGAAAAGCAGACGGGAACTGGAGTACCCTCCCTATTCCCGACTCGTCAAAATATTTTTCAAATCCACCGATGCGCAACTGGTTGCCGACATTGCAGAGCTTTTCACTGAAATCGTAAAACGTTTTCTACTGTCAAAACATGTGCTGGGACCATCGCCGTCGGCCATTGCACGGATGAACCGGATATTTTCCTGGGAATCGCATGTAAAAATTCCGCCGGAGAAGAGTGGGAGATATATCGAACAACTTTTCGATTCCATTTTCGAGCAGTTCAACCAGGAACGCCCAACCAATACCGGAAAAGTCCGGGTCACCATCAATGTGGATACTATGCATTGAGGAGTGTACTGCCGGCAACAGAACCGGTTGCCTGATCAGTCCGATGGCCCGATTCGATGCAAATTCGCCCTGAAAAAGCCATACAAGCATTTCGTCCGGCGACCTGTCCATTCCATTGATCCTATCAGAGGCCTTTGGCGTGTAAATCGGCCATACATTGTTCGTCCAGCTCGGGTACCGAATCAAATTCAGTGATATATTCCGCTACCTCGACAGTCCCCATGGATGAGTGCATCAGGCAGGTGTGTTCGTCGCAGTAAAAATCGTCCTGCTGATGATCTTCCACCATGGGAGTCCCATTGCCTACCAAACCGAGCATGCGTCCGAGTGAATGTTTCAAAATAGTGGTTTCCAGTTTCTTTCGCACCGTTTCTTCGATTTCATTCTCCGTTTGATCCAGAATAGTCCTGAGAAAAACAGCGGCCGAAGTGTTGTAATAGGTCTTTCCCAACAAAGCGGGTTCAGCCCCATCAAAAACACCATCCACAATCAAAAAATAGATTTTTAACGCACTGTCGGTATTGTAAAATGCACGATTTTGTTGTTCGATTGCAGTGAGTTCCTCAAAAGTATAGCGATCCGCTCTGCCGGTCGGCAGCGGTCCGTCGATCAGGACCTGAACACCACCGGGTTTGGTCGTATGATCCTGGGCAAATTCGATCATCGCATCAATCGATCCCGCCAGCAGCGTTGCATCCCCTTGAAACTGTATTTCAATAACCAAACTGCTGAACTCATCGTCCCGGATAAAATCCGCGGCAGAACTGCCTACGGAGAGACGGTTTGATGACTGGTCGGGCAGATCCCCGGGTGTTCCGCCATCATTCGTTGATGTTGATGTTGAACACTGGAGCACAAACAAAGCACTAAGCAGGATTACAGCCAGGCTTGAGAAGGGATGGAACGGAAAAGGGATTATCATTACAGGGGGGGGATCGGATGCTGACGGACTTTTTATTGGAATCAAATTATAAAAAAGGTGGATTTATTAGTAATATTCCAGTTTCTGGAAATTGCAGACAGTTGCAGTGTTGAATCATATGTCACATCCATCAGATACAGAAATCAACGGACAGAAACTCGGGGCTATTGTTGAAGCGATCCTGTTTTCAACGGATAAACCTCTGTCTGCCGATGATATTGCGAAAGTTATCACTGAGACTGAGTTGGCGCCACCAATTGACGAAGAAGATATCGTTTCAGTGATTAACCGGCTCAATGGCGACTTTGAAGAGCAGGGAAGAGCTTTCACTATACAGGTGAAAGGAGGTGGATACACGTTTGCCACCCTTCCAAAATATCACAGCTGGCTGGAACATTTCCAGCATCAGAATGCCAAAAGAAAAATCTCACAGTCGGCAATAGAGGCCCTGGCTATCATCGCATATCGCCAGCCGGTCACCAAGCCGGAAGTGGATCATATCCGCGGAGTAGATTCCGGGTATATTATACGACAGCTCCTGGAAAAACAATTGATAGAGATAGCCGGCCGTTATGAAGGTCCGGGTCGGGCATTACTCTATCGCACAACTTCGGTTTTTTTGCAACACTTTGACATCAACTCGATTGACGAGCTTCCGAAACCCCGTGAAATCGAGGAATTACTGAAGGATGATGACATGGCAGAACACCGTCAGCTGATGCTTGAGCTTAAATCCGAATTGCAGCCGCCTCAACCTGATGCCGCTGCCGGTGGTTCCATTGAAGTGAAAGTTGGAGGCAGCGGTGACAAAGATGATGTTAACATGTCCGACAACCATAAAAATGGTGACAAATCCGACGATAAGAACGATGATGATACTTCCGGCTATAATAAAAGTGGTGACACCAGCGATAACAATCCCGACAATTCCGACAATTCCGATCAAGGTGAGAAAGACTCCTAAAAAGACTGTATTTAGCACATATTAATTCTACCAAATTGTCAGATCACAAATCACATAAAAACAGATCCACGAACAAAAACCCCAGGACCAAAATCAGCGGCGTAAAACCGGCACGCACCCGGACGACCGGTGGGAAACATGAAAAATCCCGAACAGCACAAGGGAAACATGAAAAGTCCCGAACGACAGACGAAAAACAGACACCTGCCAAGGGGCCACAAGCAAGATATGACCGGCGCAATGTCTCACGGAAAAAATACACCTCGGAAGTTTCAAAGTTGAACAAGGAGACCCCGGAAAAAATCCGCCTTAACAAATATATTGCCCACGCTGGGATCTGTTCACGTCGGGATGCCGACACTTTTATATCTTCTGGCAATGTTAAGGTCAATGGAAACACGTGCACGGAACTGGGCGTACTTGTGAGTCCGAACGACCGGGTGACTGTGAACGGACAAACCATCGAGCCCGAGCCTTTTGTTTATTTTCTGATGAACAAGCCCAGAGATACCATTACCACCACCAGTGACGAAAAGGGACGAAAAACTGTAATGGACCTGATCGAACATGCAACTGGATTGCGGGTTTATCCGGTGGGGCGGCTCGATCGCAATACAACGGGCCTCATCTTGCTGACCAATGACGGCGACCTGGCCAACCGTCTCATGCATCCAAGTTATAAGGTGCGTAAGGTATATGAAGTGGAGATCGACCGGGAAATTACAGACGACGAGCTCCGGCAGTTTCGGACCGGCATTCCGCTGGATGACGGACCGGTGAGAGCTTATCGTGCCTCCCGCCATCCGGAACACCGCAAAACCGTCACCCTCAGCATGCACGAAGGGCGCAACCGCGTTGTTCGTCGCATGTTTGAAGCAATAGGTGCCGATGTGGTCAAACTGGACCGGGTTATTTATGGTCCGCTCCAGAAAAAAGGTCTGCGAATAGGACGTTGGAGAAAACTCAGGAATCATGAAATAAACGAGTTGCGCAAGATGGTCCAATTGCTGCCCATGGAACACCTGGGACACCGATAAAGTGAAACGTACCTCACTTTACCGCCAGATAACACTTGCAATCTTTTTTATTATGACTGCTGTGACAGATGTGGTTTCTGCGAATACTGCGGCTCCCGTTGTATTTGCAGCGGGTGTGGATTCCACGAGTACTGCGGCTCCCGTTGTATTTGCAGCGGGTGTGGATTCCACGAGTTCTGCGGCTCCCGTGACATTGATAACGGATGCGACACCTGTTACCGCTACCATCGCCGGCACCACTATCACCTCCACCGCCGGCACTACCGCCGATAACACCGCTTTCCCCTCTCTGCTACTGCAGGAAGATTTTATCCAGGACGCCCGAAATGCGATCGATCTGCTTTACAACCGCGAGTACGATGCTTCGTTGAAAGAGCTATCGCCATGGAAAACTCAATATCCCGACCACCCGGCTTGGATGCTCTGGGAGTCACTTGAAGCATGGTGGCCTGTGCTCATCGATCTGGAGAACACCTCGAATGACGACGTCTTTTTAGACATTTCACTCCAGTTGATCGATTACTGCGACGAGCTTCTGAATAAGAATGAAGAGGATCTGGATGCGCGGATTATACGATCCGTTGCAAGCGGCCAGGTAGCGCGTTACTACTCCAACCGTTACCGGTGGTATCGCAGTTTCCGGCACGCACGACGTGCATTAAGTGATTTTTTCAGTGTGGAAGAATCTCATCCCGATATCCCCGATCTCAATTTCGGCATCGGCATGTATCGCTATTTTTCA
>SLQC01000100.1 GCA_007131625.1 Balneolales bacterium
CAATCCTACAGCATCCCCTGGATGATCGACCTGCAGAAAGCCAAGGATCTGTATTACGGGCAGCGTCCGCATTTTGACATAAACCTGGACACCTGGATGCAGGAGGTGGAAACAACACAATACCGGGCCGATGAGCACACTTTTGGTGCCTATGCGATGGGAGAAATTTCGTTTGGCCGGCTTGTTTTTCTGGGAGGAGCCCGGGTGGAGCATTCCATCAACGACTATGCAGGCCGGCAAGGCTCCATAAGTGAGGAGGGGCGGTTCAGGGGGGCGGTCGATGTATCTTCCCTGACCACCTTTACCAACCTGTTTCCCAATGCCCAGGCGGTCTATTCACTGACCGGCAGAACCAAAATGCGTGCGGCCTATTCCCGATCTGTCGGGCGCCCCACACTCAATGAGTTGAGTCCGAATACCATGCGGAATTACAGCGCTCAAACCATAAGTCAGGGAAACCCGAAGCTCAAGCCCATGCTTGCCCATAATCTGGATTTTATTGTGGCTCACTACTTTATGCAAGTCGGCCAGCTCTCACTGGGGCTATTCTATAAAGACCTTTCTGAATTCGTCTATTCGCGTACGGATATTCTTCGTGGAGGGACCCCGGACGAAGATATTATAGATGAGATTGGAGGACAAGTGGAGGTGGAAGAAGAAGATCATTTCGTCTATGATGGATGGAGAAGAACGACCTTTGTGAACGGTGAAGAGGCCCATGTATACGGCCTTGAATTCTCCTGGCAGCAAAACCTCTCGTTTTTACCGGGTTTCCTGGGCAATTTCCACACCTATACCAACTATGCGTATACGCAGTCCTTTGCCGATATCGGCCGCTATCATCCCGATCCCAAAAGAAGTAGTGAGAAAATTTTAGTGCCACTGCGTGATATGAGACCTCATGTGGTCAATGCGGGTCTGGGGTACATTCAGGGGGCGTTCAGCACGCAGATCAGCTATCACTGGGGTTATCACTCTATCTCCTCGTATCAGGGCCCGCAGTGGGTGCCGCAAATTCATCAGCGGCATCGCGAACACTTTGACGCATATCGCGACGCGGCAAACGACCTGTCCATGACTGTGCGATATCGGATTTCCACCAATTTCCGGATTTGGGCGGATGCTTCGAATATCCTGAATCACCGGAGCATAAGTTACAATTTCGACCGTGACTACTACCCGAGAACCACCTCTTTGAGCGGGCGAACAATCAACGCCGGCTTGAGGTATACTTTCTGATGTACCATATATTGCATACCTCATATGATACCTCATCCTGTGTCTGTGTGCCATACGGGCCTGCCCACCACTTTCATCCATGGTGGCTGCAGCCCCGTATGACACACGTCAGGATTTTCCTCCCTTACCCGATTCTGAAGATTTGTCACCATGCGGATCGTTCCGGTCTTTTGTTTCTGTCCCTCTGGCAATCGATTCACGCATATCGGTATCAGACATAAGGTTCTTCATATTGTAGTAATCCATGACACCCAACTTGCCGGTCCGGAAAGCTTCAGCGAGTGCTTTTGGAACTTCGGCCTCGGCCTCTACTACACGCGCCTGCATCTCTTCGATCTTCGCGCGGTTTTCCTGTTCGACGGCCACAGCCATTGCACGTCGCTCTTCAGCACGTGCCCGGGCGACCTTGAGGTCGGCACTGGCCTGATCGGTCTGAAGTTTCGCTCCGATGTTCTCACCGACATCTACATCAGCGATATCAATGGAAAGGATGTCAAATGCAGTGCCGCTGTCGAGGCCCTTGCTCAATACCATTTTTGTGATCTGGTCAGGATTCTCGAGTACCGCTTTGTGATCGGTCGACGAACCGACCGTCGATACGATTCCCTCACCCACACGGGCAAGTACGGTCTCCTCTGTCGCACCACCGACCAGGCGATCCAGGTTGGCCCGGACGGTTACCCGCGCAGTCGCTTTCACCTGAATGCCGTCTTTGGCCAGTGCTGTGATAACAGGTGTATTGATCACTTTCGGGTTGACAGAGATCTGAACGGCTTCAAACACATCGCGTCCTGCAAGATCAATGGCAGCCGCCCGCTCGAAACCGAGTGCAATGTTCGCTTTGTCGGCAGAAATCAGCGCATTCACCACCCGCTGCACATTACCACCAGCGAGATAATGAGCTTCCAGCTTGCCGATTTCGACGTGTTCCAGTCCGGCTTTGGTCGCAGTAATGGCCGCCTTGACGATCGGTCCGGGAGGCACTTTCCGCAGACGCATTGCAACGAGATCACTGAAGATCCCGATGCGGACTCCGGAGAACATAGCCGTGATTCAGAGTCCGATGGGAATAAAATAGAAGAAAATGAACAGGAATAGAAATATCGCGGCAATGATTCCCAATAATAAATAGGCTTCTGGCATAATGTGATCCGATTTAAGAGTGTGTAAGTAAATCTTCGGTAATAAGACCGTAGTCAATAAAAAAATATCGTTTCAAGATTGTGCTAATTTCGGGAAATATTTCGACGACTGCAAGCATGGACATCCCTTCGAAAAAGCGGATACGTGGCTTCATTTTGGTCCTCCTGCTTCGTTGCCCGGCCAGAGTCGTTTGTGTATCGACTTCGGTTCGGCTTGGTGACACTGCGATCACTCTTCAACCCGGGTAACCACGACGCGCCCCGCATCTGTGGCTACAACCTTCACCCGCTCGTCTTTGCCGATAAAATCACCATCGGATACAACATCCACTCGACGGCCACCGATTCTTGCAGTTCCTGAAAGTCTGAGGGATGTCAGCGTAACCCCCTCCTTGTCCATCAGATCATCCTTGTTGTCGTAGGAGGTATAACCGGAGGCTTTATCGGTGGATTTGGTGAGCACCAGCCGGCCGAAAACAGGTGTTTTCATCACATACCGAATAGTCGAGGCAATGATTGCAATGCCCAGCACCAGGGTCACGGTGATGGTCCACAACTCGGCACGCATCTGTTCCATGGACGGAAAATCGAAACCGACATTGCCAACCAGCGAAGCGAAGAGACCGAAAACGACCATAACCGCTCCAAGCAAACCGAAAATACCAAATCCCGGCAATACAAAAATTTCGACGGCAATCAGCCCGATACCGAGTATAACAATCAGGATCTCCCAGATCTGTGCGAGTCCCATGATATATAGTGGCAGGAAGAACAACAACGCCCCCAGTCCGGCAACTGCACCTGCAAAACCGACCCCGGGAGATTGCAGCTCGAAATAGAGTCCTCCGAGCATCATCAGCATCAACAGACTTTGCAGCATCGGCGAGGCAAAAAACCGGATAGCCGATTCCTCCCAACGCTCGTCGACATTGAACAGCACGGCATCTTCCCAACCCATATGTGCAGCCACTTCCGAAACCGACCGCAGGGTGGCTGTAGAAAGCTCAAGACCCAGAGCTTCCGAAGCACTCAGAGTTAGCAGTTCCCCTGCCACAATGACTTCTTCGATTTCGATGCGTTCATCCACCATTGCTTCAGCGATACGCGGATCGTACCCCCTGGCTTCGGCGGTTGACCGCATCAGTCCGCGCATGTAACTCTGCATTTTTTCGTCGGCCTTTTCCCCCGTTCCGTCCACGACCGTCGCGGCGCCGATGGATCCACCGGGTGACATGAAAATAGCTTCGCTGCCAAAGGAGATCAGTGCCCCTGCAGAGGCGGCATTGGGATCAATGAATGTTACCACCGGAATTTCGGCATCCAGCAGCCGCTTACGGATTTTGTCGGCTGCGTCCACCAGTCCACCGAAAGTATCCATATGCAAGATCACACCTACAGCATCATCGTCGGCTTCTGCCGCCGACACACCTCGATCGATATACATATTCAGACCATTATCAATCAAACCCTCCACACGAATGACGTACACCTTGCCGTTGCCCGCCGCTGCTGTAACGGGCGGAAACCCTGACAGCAATACCCAGAACACTACCAAAACAGCATAACGGGCGGTTAATCGAGCCATAATATTTTTCATCTGTTTATAATATATAATTCATATGGTCACATGGAGCACCCATGTTTTAATCATACGCCTGTGTGTCGAAACTGCTGGTCTGTCATGACCATTTCATCTGTTTATAATGTTTGATTTCTTACGTCAGATGCTCAGTGAAACGCGTAAGCGATATACC
>SLQC01000392.1 GCA_007131625.1 Balneolales bacterium
TACCCGATCATGCCGGGCCACGAAGACGCCTCTTGGCAAAAGTTCTACGAAGAAGCCGCCGACCGTTTTATTAATGAAGAATATGCCGGGAATTATGAGGATAAACTGATTCAGGATTTTCTGGACAGTTTGCCTGAAACGCCCCCCTGGAAATCGTAATAGCGCAAGCATAGCATCCTGATTGAGAAACCATTCAGGATGCATGCCCGGCGATTCGCCTGAATCCTGAAGTCAAGCAGATTGTAAAGCTTCACGTGGACCCAAATTAAACCCGGATTCGAAATCAGCCCTGATTGTAAAGTTGCGCATTAATCTTACTTTGCACCTCAACCCAATTTGCACACAAACCCGCACATATGTTTATGATAAAAGAAATGATCAGTTCCGTTGATAACCTGACTGATGCCGAACTGGACACATTTTTTTCGGACGCACTTGCCGATGTACCAGTCGACGGAAAGAATATTCTGGTTATTATCCCCGATAGTACTCGAACAGCTCCCCTTCCTGTACTTTACCGGTTACTTCATGAGAAAATTGGGAAACGAGTCCAAAAACTGGAGTATCTGATTGCGCTGGGTACGCATCAGCCGATGCCTGAGGAAACCATAGACCGGATGCTTGGACGCGGACAAAACGGTGTTCCCTCTTACAAGGTACACAATCACAGCTGGGATGACCCGAATCAGCTTCGTGAAATTGGAGTCATCAAAAAAGCTGAAATCGAAGAAGTTACCGGTGGTTTGTTTGGAGAGGATGTGGTCGTAAAAATCAATAAACTTATCTATGAATACGACCACCTGTTGATTCTGGCCCCCACTTTCCCGCACGAAGTGGTCGGTTTTTCGGGGGGCAATAAATATTTCTTCCCTGGAATATCCGGACCGGAGATCCTGAACTTTTTTCACTGGCTCGGCGCAGTTATTACAAACAGGGATATTATCGGTACCAAATACACGCCCGTACGGCGTGTGGTCGATATGGCTACAGATATGATAGATATCCCACGAACCTGTTTCAGTATGGTTATCAAGGGCAAAGGCATTAAGGGCATATTTATGGGTCCTCCCGAAAAATCCTATGAGAAAGCTGCCGAACTCTCGTCACAGGAGCACATCCACTTTGTAGACGAGCCCTTCAAGGATGTGCTTTCCATGGCACCTCCTATGTATGAAGATGTCTGGACCGCCGGAAAATGCATGTATAAACTTGAACCGGTTATCGCCAAGGGAGGCAGGCTTATAATTTATGCACCCCACATTACCGAGGTATCCTATTCACATGGCCATCACATCGATGAGATCGGCTACCATGTTCGGGATTACTTCCTCAAACAGATGGATCAGTTCAGCCACATACCCCGCGGAATTTTAGCCCACTCGACACATGTAAAAGGAAGCGGAACATTTGAAAACGGCGTTGAAATTCCAAATGTCAATGTGGTGCTGGCCTCACAAATCAGCAGGGAACGGTGCGAAAAGATCAATCTCGGATACATGGATCCCGATTCTATCGACATCAACCAGTGGAAAAACAGAGAAGATGAAGGCATTCTTCTTGTGGAAAAAGCCGGAGAGATTCTCTATCGACTGAAAAATGAAGATCATAGCGGATAAGAATATACCCTATATTGACGAGGCATTTTCCCATCTCGGCCAGGTGCACAAATTACCCGGCCGCGGGATAACTGCCGATGTGGTTCGGGATGCCGATATGTTACTCGTGCGGACCGTAACTCAGGTTAACAAATCACTGTTGTCCGATAGCAAGGTACGTTTCGTCGGTTCCGCGACCATCGGTTATGATCATATCGACCTGTCATATCTGAACGATCGGAAGATCGGATTTTCATCGGCTGCCGGTTGCAATGCCAATTCCGTCGGCGAATACGTGTCAGCTGCGCTTCTTGTACTCGCCAACCGACATGGATTTTCACTGAGCGGCAAAACCATTGGTATCATCGGTACCGGAAATACCGGATCCAGCGTCGCAGCCAAAGCCCGTGCTCTTGGTATGCATGTGCTTCTGAATGATCCTCCCCTGGCCCGCAAAACAGCAGACCCCGTATATCTACCGTTAGACCAGGTAATTCGGGAATCTGATGTACTGACTTTTCACGTGCCATTGTCGGATACAGGCCAGGACGCAACCCTACATATGGGCAATGACAAATTTTTTGATTCATTGAATCAAGGCCCCTTTCTTATAAATTCCTCACGTGGACCGGTTATACATACCGAGGCGTTACTCAGGGCGCTTAAGCGGGGTGTGCTCCGTGGTGCGGTCATCGATGTCTGGGAAAATGAACCCGATATCTCCTGTCCACTGCTGGAACTTGTGGATATCGGCACACCGCATATCGCCGGTTACTCCAGGGACGGCAAGGCTAATGCCACATTTTTGATTTATCAAGCCGCCTGCTCTTTTTTTGGCCAGGCAGCCTCATGGAAACCGAAAAATTTACCGAAACCGGCACATCCGGTAATCCATATTTCCGAAAGATCTCCAGATGGAATATCGCACTCACAGGACAAAAATGCTGAGACTCAAAATCAAAATGATGTAATACATATTCATAAAGATGAATCACAAAATCAAAGTGAACATAGCATAGGTATATCTCGTCATACGGAAGAAATACTCGCTGACATTGTACGGAAGGGTTATGACATAGAAGAGGATGACAGGGCGCTTCGAATTATGCTGAGCAAACCCGATGATCAGCGCGGATCCTGTTTTGAACAGTTGAGAAACGAATACCCTGTTCGAAGAGAATTTCACAGCATGAAGATTATTGGTGAAAATATTGACGCAAACCTTATAAATACACTTAAAGGTTTGGGTTTTTGTCATGAACCGGAGACTATCGTCTCCGGATGATCAATCAAATACGTAAATAATTAATAATAATAAAGGGAAACATCATGAAAAAAAATGACATTGGACTTATTGGTCTGGCAGTAATGGGTGAAAACCTGGTCCTCAACATGGAGTCGAAAGGTTTTTCGGTCGCTGTATTTAATCGGACCGAAGAGAAAACCAGAAAGTTTGCAGAAAGCAAGGCAAAAGGTAAAAATATTACTCCGACTTATTCGATCAGCGAGTTTGTTGACTCACTGGAAAAACCTCGAAAGTTAATGCTGATGGTTAAAGCGGGTGCTCCGGTGGATAAAACTATCGAGTTGCTTCTCCCCTACCTCGACAAAGGCGATGTGATTATTGATGGGGGTAATTCCGATTATGAGGACACCGAGCGCCGTTCGAACGACCTGGAATCGAAAGGATACCTGTACATCGGAACAGGTGTCAGTGGTGGTGAAGAAGGCGCTCTGAAAGGCCCTTCCATTATGCCCGGAGGGAAAAAAGAGGCTTATGATCTGGTGGAACCGATATTTACCCGCATCTCCGCGCAAGTCAATGGCGATGCTTGCAGCACGCACATCGGACAAGGAGGAGCCGGCCATTTCGTAAAAATGGTTCATAACGGCATTGAGTATGGAGATATGCAGCTTATTACCGAAGCATATATGCTGCTCAAACATGCTCTTGGAATGGACACTAAACAAATGCACGAAACTTTCAAGGAGTGGAATAGTGGTGACCTGGACTCGTATTTGATCGAAATCACTGCAGATATTCTGGGGAAAACCGATCCGGATACCAATAAACCGATGGTCGACGTGATCCTTGATAAGGCCGGACAAAAAGGTACGGGTAAATGGACCATACGCGCCGCACTCGATCTGGGTGTTTCTACACCCACAATCGCTGAAGCTGTATTTGCGCGCATCATTTCCTCTCTTAAAGAGGAGCGTGTGGCAGCATCCAAGATTCTATCCGGCCCTTCAGCCAGATTAGAAGGAGATCCCGAAGCGTTTAAAAATGCCATTCGGGATGCACTTTATGCTTCCAAAATCTGCTCATATGCACAAGGTTTCGGCCTTATGCAAGCCGCCAGCGATGAGTATAAATGGGATCTTAATTTCGGTGGAATCGCCATGATTTGGAGGGGCGGCTGTATTATCCGCGCTCATTTCCTGCAACATATAAAAGATGCTTACGATAAGAATCCGAATCTGAAGAACCTTCTGGTTGATCCCTATTTCATGGAATCGATTCACAAA
>SLQC01000326.1 GCA_007131625.1 Balneolales bacterium
ATTACGGGCAAATAACATTGTTTAATTGGGGGGATTGATTTTGGAAAAGACGAATAATCTGTCCTAATTGTACCTAATCAAAGAGAATTTCAATATCTTGAAATGTTTTGGACAGCTGTGACATAAAATATATTGATACTTTTAGATGGCTTCTAATGTTGCAAAAGAGTCATTTTACTTTTATCTTTCTTGACTTGTCAATTAACTTGATTTTAATACGTGCTTCAAAAAACAATATCACCGTGAATACCGAAAGCTTTAAGACATATTCGGCAAAACCTGGTGACGTCCGGAAAAAATGGCTGGTAGTTGATGCAGAAGGCCAACCTCTCGGCCGTCTTGGGAGTAAAATTGCTACAATACTGAGAGGCAAAAACAAGCCTGAATTTACACCCCATATGGACACCGGCGACAATGTCATTGTTATCAATGCCGAGAAGGTGACATTATCCGGAAAGAAAATGCAGGAAAAACTGTATTTTCGTCATTCCGGATATCCCGGTGGCACAAAATTTACCACACCGGAGGAGGTTCTTAAAAAAGATCCGACATTTCTGGTGAGGAATGCCGTCAAAGGAATGCTTCCAAAAAACCGGCTGGGCCGTAAAATTTTAACCAATTTGCGCATATTTGCAGGACCAGAACACAACTTGACAGCCCAAAAACCTGAAATAATTGAACTCTGATAATGGCTAATCAATCTTTTATAGGCCGAAGAAAAACATCCACCGCACGTGTGTATGTGCAGCCCGGTAAAGGCGAAATCCTGATCAACAAAAAACCGTTTGAGACTTTTTTTGTGCTACCGTCCCAGCAGAACACGATAAAACTTCCTTTTGATGTTACTGAAACAACCGGCAAGTACGATGTCAAGGTAACCGTCCGTGGTGGTGGAATCACCGGACAGGCCGAAGCGGTTCAGTTGGGTATTGCCCGTGCACTGAATACACTGGAGCCGGAGACACACAATGCACTCAAGTCACAAAGTTTGCTTACCCGTGACGACCGTATGGTGGAGCGCAAAAAGTACGGACAGCCTAAAGCACGGAAACGGTTCCAGTTCTCCAAGCGCTAATCACTTTTTTACAATCACACATACGCAGCGACTCTGAACCGGGTGTCCCGAACATAATCCAATGTACGGGATTGGTTTTTGAGGAGGACCTGTGTAGTGGCTTAACCTTAAAAACTTACGTACGCCCATGGCAAAAGCTGCATCTATCGAAGAGCTGCTCAAATCAGGAGCACACTTCGGTCACCTCACCAGACGCTGGAATCCCAAAATGCGTGAATTTATTTTCATGCAGCGTAACGGGATTCACATCATCGACCTGAACAAGACCCATGAACTTCTTCAGGAATCCCTGGACGAAATTACCAAAGTGGCCCGATCCGGAAAAAAAGTCCTGTTTGTCGGAACCAAGAAACAGGCCCAGGAAATTATTCGCACCGAAGCACAGCGATGCGACATGCCCTATGTTACTCACCGCTGGTTGGGCGGCATGATGACTAACTTCATGACTATCAAAAAGAGCATTTCCCGCATGGAAGAAATTCATGCGATGCAGACCGATGGCACCTACGATAATATCACCAAGAAAGAGCGATTGATGCTCGATCGGGAAAAGCAAAAACTCGAAGATGTGATGGGTGGTATTTCCAAAATGGGTCGTCTTCCGGGTGCGCTGTTTGTGGTTGATATCGTCAAAGAGAATATTGCTGTCAACGAGGCTCTCAAATTGAATATCCCGATTTTCGCACTGGTCGACACCAACTGTGACCCGGATGTACCCGATTACATCATCCCCTGCAATGACGATGCCGCCAAAGCCATTCAGCTGGTTGCCTCAAATGTTGCCGATGCCATCATCGAAGGAATGGCCGAACGCGAAGCCTATCAGGAAGAACAGCTCGCCGCCGAATCAAAGGCCGGTGAAAGTGAAGAGGAAGACCGGGAAGAGATCTCCGAATCCGATGTCAAATCTACCCGTCGCAAGCGGTCTCGCAAAGCCAAAAAAGCCGGTACCGAGATAGCAGCCGAAAATAAATCGTCTGCCAAAGCCGATGAAAAACCAGCGAATGAAAAGCCCGCAGCAGACAAACCGGACGGCAAAATCACAGAAATGTCAGCCGGCAACAAAACCGACACCGGTATAAAAAGTAAGAATGACAAGCTAAAAGCGGTACCGTCTGAATCTGCAGCCAATGAAAAACAGGAAATGCCTGAAGACGTAGCCGAAAAAGAATTGAATAGCAAAGAGAAGAAATAGATACGTCCCACTGCGGACCTCCTGTTTCCACTGCCAACATTTACCAACTTCAGATTAAAGCGTCAAAACAATGAGTATTTCAGCTTTAGATGTAAAAAAACTCCGTGACCAGACCGGTGCCGGTATGATGGATTGCAAGAAAGCCCTTACCGAAGCCAATGGCGATATGAATGCAGCCGTTGAACTGTTACGTAAGAAGGGCCAGAAAGTCTCTGAAAAGCGGGCAGACCGTGAAGCCAATCAGGGCTTCATACTCTCCAATATCTCGGATGACCGAAAAAAGGCTGTTGTCCTGGAACTGAATTGCGAAACCGACTTTGTCGCCAAAAACGAAGATTTCATTCAATACGCTTCGGATTTCGCCAAGGTAGTATTTGAACAGGAGCCAGCCAACCGTGAAGCGCTTCTCCAGTCGAAAATCAACAATCTGACCGTAGCTGACATGCTTAAGGATCTTGTCGGCAAAATCGGCGAAAAAATTGATATCGGCCGATTTGAACTTCTGAAATCAGAAGGCCAGATTTTCGACTACATCCACCCCGGCAACCAGTTATGTGTTCTGGTGGAATTTGAAGGACATGTTGACGAACCCGATATCGCAAAGGATGTGGCAATGCAGATAGCTGCCATGAATCCGATCGCGGTCAATAGAGACCAGGTAGATGCCTCAGTCATCGAGAAGGAGAAAGAAATTGCCCGGGAACAGCTGATCAATGAAGGGAAACCCGCTGAGATCGCTGATAAAGCCGCCATGGGCAAAATACGCCGCTTTTTTGAAGAGCGCGTCTTGCTCGAACAGAAATTTGTGAAAGACGGCACGCTCAGCGTACAGGAATATCTGAAGCAGTCAGGCGCACCGCTTGTTGCATCGTTTGTTCGCATTCAACTCGGTGAACAATAGCAAGGGTTATTATTTTCAAGACTGGCCGGCGAGGCAGCCTGAATGTATCCCTATACCCGGGGACGCAGCAGCAACCCAGTTGTATAATTCATTTCCCATTCACTGAAACAGATCCAAATTGTGACCCCATTGAAAAGAATCCTGCTAAAACTAAGTGGCGAATCCCTGTTGGGCAAGCAAGGCTATGGCATAGACGGCGAAGTGCTGACCCGGTACGCAGAAGAAATCCATGATGCCGTTCAGACAGGAACACAGATTGCCATCGTTATCGGAGGCGGGAATATCTTTCGCGGTGTCAAGGGTGCCACCCAGGGAATGGATCGTGTTCAGGGTGATTATATGGGAATGATGGCGACAATGATCAATTCCATGGCCCTTCAGGACGCTCTCGAGCGTAAAAACATCCAGACCCGGCTTATGTCGGCCATCCGAATGGAACAGATCGCCGAGCCCTATATCAGAAGGCGAGCCATCCGCCACCTCGAAAAAGGACGGGTCGTCCTATTCGGTGCCGGTACCGGAAATCCCTATTTCACTACCGATACCGCCGCTTCCCTTCGCGCCATCGAAATTGAAGCCGATGCCATCCTCAAGGGAACACGGGTCGACGGTATCTACAACGCCGATCCGGAAAAAAACCCCGACGCTAAAAAATTTGATGATATTAACGGTGACGAAGTCCTCAACATGCGACTTACGGTGATGGATCTCACCGCTTTTACTCTCTGTCGCGACAACAAAACTCCGTTTCTCATCTTCAACATGAATATTAGAAACAATCTCGCCCGAATTATACGCGGCGAGAATGTTGGCACACGCGTACATTGGGATTGATCACCCGGCTCCATTACCGACTTTTTTTTTTGCCAATTTGTTATATATTTCGCATCTGAAA
>SLQC01000186.1 GCA_007131625.1 Balneolales bacterium
AGCAAGGTTATCTCGTCACCCGGTCGGATATCGGATGGCGATATACCGGGATTCAGAGCGAGGAAATCATTCACGTCCATTTGATGAAATTGAAGTAGCTGGTGCAGGGAATCATCATCACCGAAAGTATAACTGACAAATTTGCCCTGTGGCGTGCTTTCCAAATCCCACTCTGCCGTAACCGAGGGAGGAGCTGTCGACCGGCTGCGGATGCGGAGCTTTTGCCCGACCTGTATTCGCGAATCTTCCAGATGATTTACGTCCATGAGTTCATCCACACTCATATTGAAGCGGGCCGCGATTTGATAAAGGGCATCTCCCGGCCGTACTTCATAGAGGGTAGATCCCTCGGCTTCTTGATATTCAACCTCATCTGCTGCTTGGGCATGTTCCGTTGATTCAACAGCAGCTGCGGCATCATTTCTATCCGTGGTGGCCGGAGATTCTTCCCGCGATTCGACAACAATGTCAGGGGATAGGGAGGTGTCGTCAGGCACAGCACCGGTCCGGATAGTCAGTTCCTGCCCGATCGATAAGGCGTTGCTCTCGAGATGGTTCCATGATATGATATTATCGACAGAAACATCGTACATGCGAGAAATCCGATACAGGGTCTGTCCTGCCTCGACGGTGTGAGTAATGGTATCGACAGGTTGACTTGGGGCAGATTCGTCAACGGACCTATCTTCAATGGCTCCGATTACGAGCCTCATACCAATCGATATAGTGTTGTCTGTCAGGTTGTTCCATTCCCGGAGTTGCTGAACGGATACATCGTATTCCCTGGAGATGCTGAAAAGGGTTTCACCGGCGCGAACGGTATGAGTCGAATTTTGAGCTGATGTGGCCATCCACCCCGTAAAAAAAATTAGTAAAGCAAATATCGTTGTTCGCATAGTATTTGATCAAATCTGATCCGGTTCGATTTCGTTAAGTGCCTGTTCCAGTTCTGAAGCGGCACGGTATTCTCTCGCTTCACGGGCTGCAGAAATACCTGTTACAAATGTTTTTTGCGCTTTTACCAGTTCTCCGGACTCCTGGTACAACAAGCCCAAATGATAATAAACGCCAACATAGCCCGGGTCATTGTCACGAATATACTCAAAATACGACTGCGCGGTTTTTATATCTCCACCTTTCAGATATTCCAATGCAAGGGCAAAACGTGAAAAACTGTCTTCCGGATCGGCATCCAGAAACTCCCGAAGTTTTGAAACCCTCTGTTCATTCATAATATCATTTGTCATTGTATTATTACTCGTAACGACCGGTATGGAGTCAGCGTATGAATTCTTGCTTATAAAATAAGTTATCAGGACGATAAAAAGTTGATTTCAGGATGAAAAAATAAGGTGCAAATATGAAAACATATGATACCAGGGTGACACATTCTGGTACAGCGATGAAAACATATGGTAGCTGGGTGAAACATATTATGGTAACTGGAAGTAAAAATGGAATGGAGAAGAAAAACAAGCTACGATCTGAGCGATTGAAAGTGTTCCGAAATTTCATCGATCGAATCGCCACCGAATTTTTCCAGGAAGGCATTCGCCAGTACTGGAGCGATAACATTTTCCACCACGACGACCGCTCGCGGCAGAGCGCAGACGTCGGATCGTTCGTAGCGGGTATCCTGACTCTTCTTTGTAACGATATCAACCGTTTTTAGCGGTTTGAGCATGGTTGGAATCGGTTTCATAACACCACGAATAATCAGTGGTTCTCCGGTCGTGATACCTCCTTCCAATCCTCCGGCACGGTTGGTTTTGCGGCCATATTGATTTCCGCCCCAGGTGATCTCGTCATGAACTTCGTGCCCATGACGCCTTCCAGACTCAAATCCGAGTCCTATCTCGACTCCTTTCATGGCCTGCGTACTCATGACCGCCTGTGCCAGAAGTCCTTCCAGTTTACGATCCCAATGCACATAGGTTCCCAGACCGGCCGGCAATCCGGTCACAACAATTTCATAAATTCCACCAAGTGAACTGCCGGCTTTTCGTCGCAACTTTATCTCACTGGTCATTTTCTGGCTGAGTGTGTCGTCAAGGCAGCGGACCTCCGATTTGTCGGCGGTTTCGGATAAAAATTCCGCACCTTTGTCCAGCAGAGCATCGGCAGTTTCGCGTGAAGCTTCCCATGAGGGATATCCGCTTTTGCCGAGTTGAATGATGTGTCCGCCAATCTGAATGCCGAAATGGCGCAACAGAGCTCTTGCTGGAGCGCAACAGGCTACCCTCATGGCGGTTTCCCGTGCGCTGGAGCGTTCAATGACAGGGCGTATATCGTCCAGCCGATATTTTTGAATCCCGGTGAGATCGGCATGCCCGGGTCGCGGAGTTGTAATTTTTTCAATTTCTTTTGAGACAGGAACCGTCGACATCACCGTCGGCCAGTTAGCTTCATCTCTCTTATAGGCTCGGTTTATCATTTTCAGAGCGACCGGATGTCCCATGGTTTTTCCGAAACGGACACCTGATATAATTTCAGCGGTATCTTTCTCAAAAGCCATACGGCCTCCGCGTCCGTACCCGGTTTGACGGCGGGTCAGTTGCTTTGCGATATATTCTTTGGACAGGGGAAGTCCTGACGGCAGTCCCTCGACAATACCAATAAGTTCCGGTCCGTGTGACTCTCCGGCAGTGAGATATCGAATCATCAGAAATAAGTTGCTTGACGGTTTGGAAACCGCAAATGAGTATGGTAATGAAGCTGGACGGAAATATAGGAAATTCCAGCCATTTTTTTGCGGGCAGAAGAGTTATAATGGTAATTTAAGGGGTGATTAAAACCGGGTACTGAGGTTTAACTGCAAGAGTCCACCGGTATCACTGTAGGTTGTTCGGCTGAGATCAATTCGAATATCCCGTACAGCAATACCGAGACCAATCCCGGCGCCGGAAAGGTCGATGCGCCGATCGGTCTTAAGCTCTTCGTTCTTCAGGCGGTCGTACCCCACCCGTAAATGGAAGTTGTCCGAAAACAGGATTTCGGTTCCAAATCGCATGTGCCTGAACAGGTTGTCGGTAAAACCGGGCGTTTCTTCGTCATCAAAAACCGGCATTTCCCAGCGATTGAGTGAGTGCAGGGTCAAGTTGAACCGCAATGGGAGGTGCTGAAGACGGTGTGTAATACCGGCGGTGACGGTTAAAGGGAGGTCTTCGTCGGTTTCGTCAAAGGTTGTCAGCTGGGTTCCAAGATGTTGAAACGATATGCCGACATGGGTGTAATCATCGTTAAATGAGTAAAGGAGTCCGCCGAAGAGGGCGACAGCGGTAGACCGGTACGAGTCATAGCTGCCGGCTATCATCTGGAAGCCAATACCGGCCTGAAGGTTCTCGTACAGTGTGCGGGAAAAAGCCATGTTCCAGGAAAAATCGTACGAGCTGAATTCACCCTGTTCAATGCCTTCGCTGTCGGTCCGTGTAAAATCACCGTAATTAACAAAACGGATGCCGGTGCCGAAAGTGCCTATATTGTTCAAATGATAGGAAAATCCGACCATTCCGAGGTAAATATCAGTCAAATGGTTGACGTAGGAAACATAAAACTCCTTATGTGTTGTTACATTGAGGTAAGCCGGATTCGTTGTGAACAGCGAGGTATTACCCTGATCCAGGGAAACATGATCGCCACCCAATGCAGCAGTACGTGCGGATCCCGGCACATTTAGAAATCCGAATACGGTCTCATTACCGATTTGTGCCCCAACCGGGTTCGTAATGAGCAGCAACAGTAAAAGGCTGATGACAAATTTTAAATTCACAGTCAGACAGAATATTTTATTTAGTAACTTACATCTCAATCATCTCAATCATCTCAAAATATTACACTATAGAATAGAATGGCACTTTTTTTTATAAACGGTTATTATGCTGGTTTTGATCAGCATAGAAATTAAACGGCTGTAGCATGCGATTATTTGTTGATGTAGGGCGCTATTGTAGATTGATCTACGAAACGATTCGGTCTTCTACGGAATTTAGTATGTACAGGAAGAACTTGATCCTGGAAATGGTCAAGACCGGCTATGATTCCCTGCCGATCATCGTATTGGCCGGATTTTTCACCGGGGCGGTGATGACGATCCAGACATCTTATCAGCTGGTGGCCGGATTCATACCACCCGCCACTATTGGATCCATCGTATCACAATCACTTTTGATTGAGCTTGCGGCCGTGATCAGCGCACTGGTTCTGGCCGGACGTGTGGGCGCCCGGATTGCCACTGAGTTGGGTACGATGGCGGTCAGTGAACAGATCGATGCACTGGAGTCGATGGGATTCAATTCCGTCACGTTTCTGGTGATGCCGAGAGTTCTTGCCGGGGTTTTCATGTTTCCGGTAATATATGTGGCTGCAGTGGTGTCCGGTATGATCGGCGGACTATTGGGGGGACTCATGACCGGAGCCGTACCGGTATCCGATTTCATGTTGGGCGCCCGACAGGTCTTTAAACCGGCTGATGTTAGCTTCGGGATAATAAAATCGTTTGTTTTTGGATATATTATCACGTCTATTTCCTGCTACAAAGGGTATTTCGCAACTGGTGGTGCCGAGGGAGTGGGACAGGCAACAACTCAGGCCGCAGTATTGAGTTGCATCTATATTTTGCTGGCGGATTTTATCCTTGCTTTTGTTCTCTTATAAATTTGTGTTCTATTTGCAACATATATGTTTTTTCATTACCGGCACCATGATTGAAATTAAAAACCTGACAAAAAGTTTTGGTAACACGCTGATCTGGCAGAACGTGAACCTCTCCATCGATGAGGGCGAGACACTTGCGGTCATCGGCAAATCCGGATCTGGCAAATCAGTATTGATGAAGCACATGAATGTGCTGCTCTATCCGGATAGCGGCAAAGTTCTGATCGATGATGTCAACGTCTTTGAAATACGATACGCCGCTCTCCGCAAAATGCGGCAGCGCTTCGGGGTGCTGTTCCAGGGTGCCGCTCTGTTCGATTCCATCACGGCATTTGAAAATGTATCTTTTCCGCTTCGCTATTTCACCGAATTGAAAGAGAACGAAATTGCAGACAGAGTGATGGAATCGCTCGAAATGGTGAACTTACAAGATATCGGTAACAAATCACCTGCCGAACTTTCCGGTGGAATGAGGAAGAGAGTTGGAGTTGCGCGGGCAATTGTGTTAAAACCCGATTATCTTTTATATGATGAACCGACATCGGGGCTTGATCCCCAGACATCAGACGAGATCAATGATCTCATCATTAATATGGCCGAAACATTGGATGTAACTTCTGTCGTCGTCACCCATGATATGCACAGTGTGCTCCGTGTAGCGGACAAAGTGGCTTTTTTAGACGAACAGGAACTCAGTTGGTACGGTACACTCGAAGAAATGAAACTAAGTGAACACCAGGCATTGAATACTTTTATCAGAGCAAGTGAATATTCCATTTAATAAATGCGGAGTCCGTTTTGAAAAAAATGCAGAGTGAAATAAAAATTGGCTTAACGATCGTGATAGCAATGCTGGTCGCCATCATCGGTTTTCGCCTTATGCAGGATGTGCCGTTGTTCCGGCCAAGTCTTCAACTAAACACGATTTTCGAACGTGTGGACGGGATTTCTCCCGGCAGCTCGGTATTTATGTCAGGTGTAAAAATCGGATCCGTTCACAGCGTGATCCTGGAGGGACCTGACAGTGTGAAGGTCGTAATGAAGATCTCTTACACAGACGGCATCCCGGTCGGTTCCGTTGCCAGAATAGAGCTTGCTGATCTTATTGGCAGCAAAAGCATCAGAGTCTACGTTTCGGGTGAACGGGAATTGATACCGGACGGCGGCTATATCGAAGGTGTTTACGATCACGGGATGTTTGCCGATCTGGAAAAGTTTGCCGATGAGATCAAACCGGATATAAAACGCACTACGGGCAGTATGGCTGAGGTGCTCGGTCAGTTCGAGGATATCCTGAAAGACGGCGGCAAAGAGGATGTTCAACAGACTCTGGCTGCTCTAAGTCAAACTTCCCGTGAAATGAATGATTTTGTCCAGAAACGGCGCGGGAACCTGGATCAGTCTATCGTGAGTCTGCAGAATTTTTTGATGAATCTGGATACACTGAGTTCCGGCCGGCAAACACAACTGGACAGTCTGCTGAACAATTTGGAAACGACAAGCCGTGAACTCGGTGTGATTTCCGGAGAGTTGAGTGGTGTAAGCACTGAACTCAATGTAATGATGCAAAATATCAATCAGGGCGACGGCACACTCGGCAAACTGATTCAGGATTCATCCTTATACGACAATCTCGACAGTCTGGCCATCAACCTGAAAAATATATCCCGTAGAATCGAGGAAGACCCCGGCCATTTCCTGAAACATATGAGGCTTGTGGATATCTTTTAGAAACGGGCAGATTGAAGGAAAAGTTTAAAGAGACCGGATAACCGGAATGCTGTCTGATTCCTTTGAGGCCGGCTGCCGTACGCATCAACTGCAACCGACATATTGTATCAGACCGGATTGTCAGAAATGGGTTTCTCAGACGAAGATAGAAAACAAATGAAACGGGCGCTCAAGCTCGCGGGAAGGGGTGCGGGGTATGTGGCGCCCAATCCGATGGTCGGTTGTGTTATCTGCTCCAGGGAAGGTGATGTCATTGGTGAGGGATATCATGAACGGTATGGCCAGAACCACGCTGAAATTAATGCGTTGAACAGTATCAAAGATCGATCTGATCTGGTAGATGCGACGGTCTACGTGTCACTTGAACCGTGCTCCCACCATGGGAAAACACCTCCGTGTGCCCATGAACTGGCAAAATATCCTCTCAAGCGTGTGGTAGTGGCAATGACAGATCCTAATCCGGAAGTTGACGGGAAAGGATTGATGCACCTGAAAGCAAACGGTATCACTGTCGAAACCGGTCTGCTTGAAGAAGAAGCCCGTAAACTCAACGAAGTATTTATATATAATATCCGATTCGGCAAACCCTTTGTCATTCTGAAAGTCGCACAGACTCTGGATGGATTTATCGCTGCAGCTGATGGCGATTCACGCTGGATATCCAGTCAAAAAGCTCGTGAAATGGTTCATCGGTGGCGAAGCGAATATGATGCCGTCCTGGTGGGACGTAATACCGCACTGCTGGACAACCCGAAACTGACAGTACGGCTCGTGAATGGCCGTCAGCCTCGTCGTATAGTACTGGACGGGTCCGGAGCACTACCGACTGACCTTCACCTTTTCAGTGATATTCACGAAGACAAAACAATCCGGGTCACGTACCGGAAAGAACAGGTAGCTGAAGGGACTGAAGCGGCCCTGAATATGCTTCAACCGGACTACTTCCGGGGAAAAACCATATATGTGTCTGAATTGAACGGCCACTGCAACCTGGAACAGGCGATCCACAAGATCGGTGAACTGGGTATTTCATCCATTCTCGTCGAAGCAGGTAATAATCTGGCATCAGCCCTGGTGCGTGAAAACCTGGTGGATAAACTCCAGCTGTTTGTTGCACCGAAGATGCTGGGAGGCGGAACCAGAAGTTTTTTGGGTCTCGGAATCGAACGAATGAGTGAAATTATCGAGTTTAAATCACCAAGATGGACCCAAACAGGTGAAGATATGTTGTTCACCGGATATTTTTAACCGTTATGGCTGAGTTATCAGTGAAAGAGGTAACCGGTATTCTGACTCTTGCTGAATTATCGGAAAAAAGAGTTCTCAACTTATCGAATTTTTGTAATGTATTCATTTGACGAATAGGAGGAATGACCATGTTTAACGGCATTATTGAAGAGCTGGGGGTTGTCTCCTCGGCAAAGGATATTGGAGGAGGGAAAGAGCTCGCTATTTCCACAGGATTGGCACCTTCGTTAGAGGTTGACAACAGCCTCTGTATCAATGGTGTGTGTCAGACCGTAATTCGGCAGGATCAGCGCTCGGTCACCGTTCAGGTTGTGGAGGAAACGTTGAGGAAAACGACGTTGGGGGGATTAAAGGCCGGTGATGAAGTCAACCTTGAACGATCATTAACCCTGTCGCAACGTATCGACGGACATATTGTTCAGGGCCATGTGGACACCACCGGCACCTTGCTGGATATCCGTAAAGAGGGCACCAACCGGTTGTGTACCATTGGTTACGACCCGGAGTGGCGGGATCTTGTTGTTGGACGCGGAAGCATTGCCATTGACGGTATCAGCTTGACCACTGCACGGGAAGCCGAGAATGCTATTACTGTGGCTATAATTCCCTTTACCTGGGATCAAACCGTTTTTAAACACAGGAAAAAAGGAGATCGGGTAAATCTGGAATTTGATATTTTAGGCAAATATGTAGTACGCTTTATGCGGAACAGAGAAACGGGTGAAGACGACTCAACTTCCCGGTTGCATCCCGGCAAGTCCAGCGGCTTGGCAACAGGTGGAAAAGGATCGGACAGAAAAAAATCGACTCCTCCACAGCAGACAGGAGGGGTTTCCCGACAGCTGCTCAAGAATTCCGGATTTCTGAAATAAGACTCCGGGATCGGTCATATGATATCATGGTAGAGGCAGATTTCTTTGCATGACCAGGTCAGAACCGGTTGATTGGACTGGAACTTTGTTCCAGGTTGTTCAGGCCGGGGAGTTTCTGAAAGAGGCCTTGAAGTTGAGAATCACGAACTGTCAGCCGGAAAAGAAAAAATTTGAAATCCCCGAACGGGTTCCATTGAAAAGTCAGGTCCCAGCAGTGTAGATTCCGGGTTACATTAAATCGTGATGGTGTAAGCTCCCCGTCGACAAAATCATATCCCAAAGATGTGCCTACCTGCCATTCGGGTGTGAGTCGAATCTGCACACTCTGGGCGTTGACAATAGCGCTTCGCTGTATGTTATCTCCCGTCAATCGTCGCCAGGAATAATTGAAGTTGACATTCATCGACCAGGGTACATCGATCCGGTGAACCTGGCCGTCATAAATCGCCTGATCGATAGGATGAAAGCGCGATTGATCCAGCGGATCGTAATGCTTCGGATAATGCCAGGTCGTCTGCTCAAAACGTCCCCGGTTGCCACCGCCACCGCTGAATTGTGTGCTGGCCCGGAATGTGAAATTGGTCAATCTCATTAATTGGTTTGACTCTTCCCACAGATACTGGTCAATCCGGATGCCGTCATCATCCGTATCATAAAAACTGAATGTCGCATTGGCGTTTAAACGCAGATTCTGAAAAAAGGAAGTTGTTATTGAACTTGTCAGATCTGAAAGGTTAAAACTCTCCGCTGCAAAGTTATAGCTTGCATTGAAATCAAGCCTGTCAATCAACCGGATTGTACTTTCACTGCGTTCACCGGTAGTGTCTCTCCGGACTTCCTTGGTTTCCAGGGTGTTGCCAACAGACAATCCGAGGGTCTGTTGACGGCCGGCACCGGGACCACCCACAATGCCCCCTTCAAATGTGGAATATTTACGAGTGTCTCCGTCGACATTGCTTTGTACTTCTTGGTAGACACCCCAAAACGGTTCGCTGAAATCCGGCCGGTAGTTGAAATTGACAGAGGGTCGAATCGTATGTCGAAATCCTTCAAATCTTCCGATTCGGGCGCTGCTCATACCGTAGATGGTGGTATTTGCGCTGACACCTGTTTGAAAGTCGCGTCCCGATGCAAATCCGGTCTCCATTTTTGATACAATACGCTCCTCCCCGGGGTCCCACTCCTGATGCAAAGTTTGCGGATACCAGTATTCATTCATACTGATATTGCTCGTCAGATTGACAAACTCACTGCTGAAGAGCTGGGCATTGACAGACGCGGTCTGCCGTAGTCCGATGTTTAAATGACGAAAATCACCTGTTGCCTGACGGTGTTTGGAAGGATTGAAGAGGGCTTCCAGAAAACCGATATCGGTATCTATCGGTCGGTAGTTGTAGCGTGACTGCAAATTGCTTCGGTACTGGATATTGATGGATTCGTACCAGGATTCGTCGACACGTGGACCGGTTTGCTGAAACGGTGTGATGCGACGCAGAGAAAAACTGACATCAGGTCCCGTCAGTGTAGTCACATCAGTTGCAAAGTTTTGGGAGTGCCGCCCGGCGATATTAAAAGAATAGGCTCCATCGGGATGGTTGAAATTGTAGGCAACTCGTGAATTGGTGCTAACTTCAGCCCGGTCGTCGATATCGTACGAATTTCGATTATAGTAATCCTGGGTTCGAAGGTTGATATTTGCGGATAAAGAGGAATAGGGATTGATCGTCTGATTGTGATTAATGCCTAACCGTTGCTGGATATTGGTTGTGAAATCGGGATCGGTTGATTCAAGTCCTTGATCGCGTGAATACCCTAGTTCGATGGAGCCATTATATCGATCGGTGACCCGGTAATTAAGACGGGAATCCAGAAAGTAAGTGCCTGAAGTGAAGAGATCAATCGAGGCCTGTCCCGTCAGATATTCGTTGAAATATTGAAACCAACCCAGATTCTGAACACCGATACCGCGCCGTTGCTGATCCTGGTAGGTAAAGGAAGGTTCCAGAATACCGGACTGTTCTTGAGTGATTCGAGAGGGTACATATCCAAATGGAAATACAAAAGGATAGGGAATATCGAGAATAAAAAGCCGGGCTCGCGTAAAGAAAACCTCTTCTTCATCCACAACCTTCATGCGTGCGGCACGGATATAGAAATGCGGGTGATCCAGTTCGCAGGTTGAGAAAATTCCGTCTTCCACAAAAACGACATGAGGTGCGGTGCGCTTGACCTGGGTGCCTATAACGTTCCCCTGATCCATGGTAATCCGGGCCACGTCGAACTTGCCTTTGTCAGTTTCGTAGTTGTATTGTATACGCTGACTGCGAACCCGGTCTTCGCCGCGTTGTAAAACCGGTTCGGAAAGTGTGTCTTCCGGAGTGGTTGCCTGCGCACTTACCTGGTTCTGGTCGAGATTCAGCAAAACTTCACCGGCAGTCAGTTCCCCTTTTTCATTTCCGACCCGTGCATTTCCGTAAAGAGTAGCCCTCCGCTCGCCCCGGGTTGTGAATATAAGAGAGTCGCTGGATGAGAAATGAACATCGCTGCGGTCATTATCCGGTTGGCGGTTCTGTTGATCCGGGTATGGCATTTCGGGTAGATCCTGCTGATCCGGCATTTCGGGTGGATCCTGTTCGCCTGGCAAACTGTCTGGAGACTGGTTCGTATTGATTGTATCAGGCAGGTCTGCGTTGATTGAATCCTGGATATCGAAAGGGGAAGCAGAATCGAACAGTGTAACAAATTCAGGTATCGTATCAGATCCGGCACCGGTGGTGTCGGAAGAAAGAGACGTCAGGAGAACAGGCCATGCCGACCCTGAGGGGTGTGCGTTACTGTCGGCCGACGGCACAAGCAACCCCGGGATCAGAGTCAGCGATATTAAGATGCAAATACGTGCAAAAAGCACAGAAAAGTTAGCTTATCGGTGAGTTGCAATATGCTCGAATGCCAGACTTCCGGCACCGAGGAGTGCGGCATCGTTTCCGAGGGTTTCATAACGGATCTCAAATCCGTCGTGATACGGAGGCATCAACCGTTCTTTTGCAGCTTTTCGGGCCGAATCCAGAATCCAGTCGCCTGCTTTGGCAACGCCGCCGCTTACCAGGATGTTACGAATATCCAGAATATGGATATAATTCACAATGGCGTATCCGAGCATCCGGCCCGCATCGTTGAGAATGCGGATAGCCAATTCGTTGCCTTTGTCAGCCTCCCGGCTCAGGTGAATTGGCTCCAATGAATCCGGATCGTCCAGAAAATCTCGGGCAAGTGGATTATCAGGATACTTTTTGATAAGCGAGAGAGCGTTTCGGACAAGAAATCGCTGTCCGATAAAGGCTTCGATACCACCTTTGGCTGAGCTGTTAGACTCCGGTCCGTCGTAATCAATTATCACATGGCCCAACTCTGCGGCTCCACCGTTGGCACCCCGGTACAGTTCGCGATGGTAAATGATACCGCCCCCGACACCGGTTCCGAGTGTCAGCATAATCAGACTATCCAACTCCTTGCCTTCTCCAAAACGCGACGATCCCAATGCCATTAGATTGGCGTCATTTTCTACAATGGCTTCGTATCCTGTCCGCTTTTTTAATTCTTGGTTAATATTGATAACATTCCAACCCGGAAAATTGGGAGGATAGGATACCGTTGTCCGGTCGAGTGAAATTATACCCGGCGAACCGATACCTATACCGATAGGTTCTTCCGGGGCTTCGCCGGCCGCATTTATTACAGCCTCGACAATTCGGTCCAGAACATGGTCCGCTCCCCCGGAAGCTTCGGTTGATACGGAATAACGGTATAAAATTCCTTTTTCATGATGGACGACGGCGGATTTAATATTTGTGCCACCAAGATCTATACCAATGGCTATCATAGCAGTTAAAAATTGTTTTCAGAAAAGATTAATGAGAATATCTGGTTGAGTTATACCAGTGTTTTGAATATCAGGCAGAGGGATCAAATAGTGATTATGATCACACAGAGACAACAAACAGACAGATGGTGTGATCATTATTCCTGAATACGATAGATAGTTTCACCGGGTTTTCTCATGCCGTACTCTTCCCTCGCAAGACGTTCCAACACACCCGGATTGTTTTCCAGACTCTCTATCTTTTCATGATAATCAGCAGTTTCGGTCTGCAATCGATTAGTCTCTCTGACAAGTTCTTTTTTTTCCCGGTTCAGTTGCACCCGGGTCCAGACACTGTAGGTATCGATAAATCCGAACCAAAGCACCAGCATCAATAGCAACACGGAGAGAAGAAGCGAACGTCGCCATCTAAGCGGATTGAGGAATCGAAGATTCATGAGGCCGGATTTGATTGTATGATACCCCCCTTAAAATAATTCATTTTATGGTATTACGCATCCCTTAACCAAAATATCCTGCCGCCGGCACAATTTGCTGTTTAAAACTTGGTAAACAGTTGTTTATAGTGCAATGCCAGAGATACGGAATTGGCACTCCGAAATACCTAATAACCGGGTTGGGGCTATAAAAAAGACCGCTGTTATTGGTTCCAACAGCAATCAGATATACCAGAATGCTCCTTCCAGATGATAAATCTGTTCTTTAGAGCTGTCGGGATTCATGACGGAGATGACATCAAAACGGACTGGGGATCCTTCCATCTTACGTTCATGCAGCCACGCCTCAGCAACCTTGAAGAGCTGGCGTTTCTTGTTGTCGTCGATGCTGTCTTCTGGTTCACCGTAACTTTTTGTCCGACGGGTTTTTACTTCGACAAAGACGATTTCACGGTTGCTGGCAGCAACAATATCGACTTCCGCACGCATAAACCGGTAGTTTCGGTCCAGCACGTAAAAGTCTTTTGTCTCAAGAAACGCAACCGCTCTCTCTTCGCCCAGTTTGCCGAGATCCACTTTATTCATCTGCTTTAACCGTATTCTTCCGACAATTACACGTTGTGAGCTACGGAGTGTCAGCTTTTGTCTGATGCAGGTTGTGATGGATCATTCGTTCTGCTGCTTTTTCCACCGTTTGCCGACGAAGCCTTGCTGTGTTCATTGGTGCCACCGACACTGCCGCTGCTGCTTCCATTACCATTATTGCCGGAACCATTTGATGAAGTATTGGCAGTGGCAGCAGGGGAATTGCCGTTGGGTTTATTCTTGTAATCGGTGACGTACCAGCCACTTCCTTTATAGATAACACCGCCTCCGCCGGTAATGATGCGTTTTACTTTCAGGTCCGTTTTGGGACAGGTTTTCAACGGTTCATCCGTAATCCTCTGCAGGATCTCGAATGTAGTTCCATCTTCCCGTTTATATTGATAAGTTGGCATAGATTATGAACTTTCGTTTTGCGTTCTGTATTTTTAAAAGAGATAAACGCTGGCGACAGAAAAAAAATTTCTATTTTTTTTTCAATGCCTGAAGTCCTTCCCTCAATCTCTTTATCGCCTCCTTAAGGTGTTCCATGGATGCCGCATAAGAGAGTCGGATGCCGTTCGGCTCTCCGAAAGCATCACCGGGTACCGTCGCCAGTCCCCGCTCTTCCAGCAGAAACATGCACAGATCGGTACTGTTTGATATCCGATCACCCGCAGGCGTCACCGAATTCAGATATGCCGAAATATCCGGGAAAGCATAAAACGCGCCGCCAGGCATAAAACAGTTAACCCCTTCAATATCATTGAGGGCATTGACCAGATAATCGCGACGTTCACGAAATGCCCTGACCATATCTTTGACGGAATCCCGCGTACTCAGGTATGCCATTTCCCCCGCTTTTTGGGATATGGAGCAAGGGCCGGATGTCTCCTGGCTCTGAATTTTTGCTGTCGCCTTTACAATGTCGGCCGGTCCGGCAAGATAGCCGAGCCTCCATCCTGTCATCGCGAAACCTTTCGAAAAACCGTTGATCAACAGCGTTCGGTCTTGAAGGTCGGGTGCTACCTGCGCGATACCGACATGTTCATGGTCGAACACAATATATTCATAAATCTCGTCTGACAGCACCAGCACTTTAGGATGTTTCCGCAGCACTGAGGCAAGTGCTTCCAGTTCGGAGGCGGAATAACAGCTACCGGTGGGATTCGATGGAGAGCAGAGAATCACCATTTTTGTTTTTGTAGTGTTGACATCACTCAGCTGATCCGCCGTCATTTTATAGTCGTTCTCAAAAACGGTGGAGACAATGACCGGGGAGCCTTGGGCCAGTTTGACCATCTCGGGATAGGAGACCCAATAGGGTGCGGGGATGATTACTTCATCACCCGGATCGATGGTTGCAAGCAGTGAAAAGCCAATCGACTGCTTGGCTCCATTGGACAAAATAATCTGATTGGGTGTATAGGTGAGTCCGTTTTCCTC
>SLQC01000200.1 GCA_007131625.1 Balneolales bacterium
TCAGCCTGAACGATCCCGCATATGAGTCGGATCAAATGAAGGTTCTGAAGCTGGCGGATGCGTTTGCGAACACCTATCGGAACCGGGTTGCGACGTTAACAGCACGGGAATTTGTCAATGCACTCGATCGCTACTCTGATATCATCGAAATAATGAGCAAAATCGGCTCTTTTGCTTACTTGAGCTGGACTGTTGATACCGAAAACCCCACTCTGGGCAAAGCGGTTCAGAAGACCAACGAGCTGTCATCCGAGGTGTCACAAAGAATCGTCTTCTTCTCGCTCGAGTGGCTGGAAATAGATGAAGATACAGCACGCAAATGGATCGAAAATGAGGAACTCACTTTTTACAAGCATTTTCTGGAAACATCACGGCTTGACAAACCTCATAAACTCGAAGAGAAACAGGAGCAGATTCTTTCTGCCAAGGCAGTGACAGGTTCCAGGGCCTGGGTTCGTTTTTTTGACGAAACGCTTGGAGCATCCCGGTTTATGCTGGACGGACAGGAACTCACCGAAACAGAGATTCTAAGCAAACTGCACGATCCTGACCGTTCCGTTCGACGGAGTGCATCGGAAGTGTTTACGGAAGGGTTGAATCGGATGAAACATCCGCTTACCTATGTGTTCAACACCCTGCTGGCCGACAAAAATACCAATGATAAGCTCCGCAAATACCCGCACTGGCTCCGTTCGCGTAATCTTGCCAATGAGATCTCCGATGAAAGTGTCCAGTCACTGATCGATTCGGTCACCGGCCGTTATCCTCTGGTGCACCGCTTCTACCGGTTGAAGAAAAAATTACTCGGTTTGGACGAAATGAAGGAGTATGACCGGTACGCGCCCCTGCGCAAAAATCGTGAAACTATCAGCTGGCCGGATGCACGAAATATCGTTGTTGATGCCTATGCAAGTTTTCATTCAGATATGGGCGGCATCGCCGATCTGTTTTTCAAGCATAACTGGATCGATGCGGCTATTACACCGGGGAAACGGGGAGGCGCTTATTCGGCATCCACCGTTCCTTCGGTGCATCCTTTTGTCTTTATGAATTATGATGGTCAACTGCGGGATGTCCAGACACTGGCCCATGAACTTGGGCATGGAGTGCATCAATACCTATCACGGAAGCAAGGTACACTGCAGTCGGATACACCACTTACGACTGCAGAAACCGCATCTGTTTTTGGTGAAATGCTGGTTTTCCAGAAGCTGCTGGCATCACTCGATACTCCCGAAGAGAAGGTGGCATTGTTGGTGAGTAAAATTGGTGATACCATCGCAACGGTATTCCGTCAGATCTCCATGAATCGGTTTGAAGACCGTATACACCATGCGCGTCGTGAAGAAGGGGAACTGACGACCGAACAGTTCTCGGATTTGTGGATGGAAACCCAGAAGCCGGTCTACGGTGATTCGGTTTCATTGACTGATAACTACCGGCTGTGGTGGAGCTACATCCCGCACATTATTCACACCCCCGGTTATGTTTATGCCTACGCTTTTGGTGAACTTCTGGTGCTCGCACTGCATCAGGAGTACTTGAACGGTGGGAACGGATTCAGTGAAAAGTACATGGCCATGCTTGAAAAAGGAGGATCCGACTGGCCCGTCAATCTGACTGCCGAATTGGGGGTAGATATCAATGATACCGAATTCTGGAATAGAGGCCTGAATGCAATTGAATCCCTTATCGAAAAAGCCGAAACACTTTTGCCCGAACTGAAACTTTCCCTGTAACCGGGGCCATGTCCAAACCTGCACACCATGTCATTCCGTGATAAAAGGGAAAAACAGAATCTTCAGAGCTTCAAGAAGATCATTCGGGATATTCTGTCCTTGCTGCGTATCTCTCTTCAGGCCGAAACAGTCTCGATGTACTGGGTCAACTCAAGAAGGGATAATCTTGTATTGGAAAACTATGCGACCAACCAGAAGAATGTGGTATTTCAGGATCGTGTAAAACGAGAGCGCCATTTTCTCGGCAATTTCGACAGCATCAAATCTGTAACCCGTCTTGAGTCAGGAGTCCACTTCGCTACCGATGATCTGGAGCACTACAGTTCGACGACATCAGTCCGTTATATCTATCTGATTCCGTTTGTCTACAACTCCGAAACCGTCGCTATAGCATCAGTCGAAACCTTCGATAAATCAGAACTAACTGAAGTCGACGAATCCGGAATTACCGCGTTTCAGAAATCTCTTGCCCGACTGCTGCAAACCTATCTTGAATTGAGTGATTTGTTGGAAAAACAATCGGAGTGGTCAGAATACGAAGAAGTTGCACGGAGACTGGTGAAAATAAGGCAGCCCCTTGATCTTGCCATTATGCTGCTGGAAGAGCTTCAGCAGTTTGCAGGTCCGAACGGTGGAGCCTTACTGCTGACAAGAGGAATGTGCAACTGGCACACGGTACTCTATTCCGGGAACGCCAGATATCCGCCCCCAATAGGACTTGCCTTGCAGGAGGGGTCGATATCTTCACAGGCACTGACCGCTGCTGATTCGGTTTTTGCTTCTCATATTAATGCCAGTCCAAAACGTATTTCCGGCAAAGAACCACTCTGCAACGGCGCGACTCTTGCTGTTCCGGTTATGCATAACCAGAGAGGTCAGTTGCTCGCTCTTGTCTACAGTGAGAACCTGCTAATCTTTACGGAGGAGATCAAACACAAGGTGTCCAATTTGTGTCGACTGGCCGGACTCAAAATCGAGGGATTGCGTCCGGATCTGAATGTCGACGAAGATATCTTTTCCACCGGCTTGACGACCTACACAGTTGAGCTAATTAACGGATCACTTTCGAATATTCTAAAACAGCTTGACGGAGAATCCACCACAATGACGACCTGGGCCGGTATGATCTCTGTCACCAATATAGCCGATCTGAGAACACGGTACCGTCTTGACGACTTGACGGATCTGCAAAAACATATTATTACCAGGTTATTTCCTCAAAAGTTCGGTTTCTCAGGCATCATTGGAGCGTATGCCGACTATGTCTATACTTTTATCCTGCAATCTACCGATGAATCTGCATTTTCACTTTGGGCCATGGGGGTAGAAGAGTTGTTTCGCGAACCGGTGTATTTTGCCGCCGACAGCAAGGAGGAAATCCGGCTCGGTATCGGGTATACTGTTTTGAAAAAGGGAATGCATCCGGATATGGTCATGCAGAATGCCAAAAAGGCGATGAACCGGTCGGTAAAGGAACAAATTTTCACTGTTGAAATATGATATGGGATCCTGTTACCAGGTGAATATCGACGATGTTGGAGTGGGAGTATTTAAAGATGCCCATCGGTATGGTGACCAGGGCAGTAATACGCCTGGATTTGTCGTGGTTCAAACCCGTTGCTCATGACAGTTATTTCAGCGATCCGGGCTCGGGAACATCAATTGTGAAATAATTCCACCCGACCCTGCGATTGAAACTTATGACCTGTATTTTCTGTATACCAGATAGTTCCGTTGATGTGCCGATAATTTTGTCATACCAATGCGATACGGTGCTATACGGAAGTGGTAAAGATGTCAAGAAAATGACAATAAATGATATAAAACATCCTTATTTTAACATCGTTTTTTCTGATTCGAACCTATAACTCGTTTTATAGGTTATAAGATAAGCCGGCATGAAATCCGGCGAGAAAAATTGTATGTAAGCACATCAAACATTCGTTATATTCGTACCGTCGCGACGAGCATAAAAAAACAGAATTTAAACTTTAACAAACGCATTTCAATTGGCAAAGAAGAAAAAAGAACCCAAGAATCCAAGTCCAAGTGGAATTTCAACACGGGAATCTCAATCGCTTGACAGGTATTTGCAGGAGATAGGTAAAGTAAACCTGATTACACCTGACGAAGAAGTGGAGCTTGCGAAAAAGATTCAGGCGGGTGATCAGATTGCCCTTGAAAAACTAACAAAAGCCAATCTCCGTTTTGTTGTTTCTGTAGCTAAACAGTATCAGAATCAGGGTTTATCACTCGGAGACCTGATCAACGAAGGTAACCTCGGTCTCATCAA
>SLQC01000418.1 GCA_007131625.1 Balneolales bacterium
GTTATACTATTGGAAGTTCCGTGGGAACAGCCGGACAGTTCTCACTTTGGTGGCGGTATGGTTTGGGACGACGAGGGTAATCTTTATCTTTCTCTTGGTGATGGGACCAGTTACAGTGATTATGAATCCATTCATTATCTCAATGATGAAGACAGCACAGAGGTATATGATGCTGCACGATCTGCCGGTAATACGAATGATTTACGAGGTTCAATTCTGCGGATTAATCCACAGCCGGACGGAAGTTATACGATTCCGGAGGGGAACCTGTTCACCGAAGGCACACCCGACACTCGTCCGGAGATTTATGTGATGGGTACCCGAAATCCATGGAGGCTGTCGATCGACTCTCAAAACGGTAATTTACACTGGGGCGATGTAGGTCCGGACGCCGGTGAGGACTCTGAAGAGTATGGAGCGAAGGGTTACGATGAATTAAATGTAGCCCGGGAAGCCGGAAACTTTGGGTGGCCGTTTGCTTTTGGGGGCCGGCCGTATACTCAATATGACTATGAAACCAGAACCTACGGGGATCTGCATGACCTGCAGGCTCCGATAAACACCTCTCCAAACAATACCGGCTTGCGTGAACTTCCGCCTGTCGAGCAACCTCTGGTTGCTTATCCCTATGGTATCGCCGAAGATTGGCCGATTTTAAGCAGCGGAAGCCGTTCTGTTGTAGGTGGACCGGTTTTTCGACGTTCGGATTTTACCGATGATGCCCCACGGGTGTTCCCCGAATACTACGAGGGGAAGTGGCTGGTTACCGACTATGTACGCAACTGGATCATGGTGATTACAATGAATGAGGATCGTACGGAGGCCCTGGATATCGAACGGCTATTGCCCTGGGAGAGTATTTCACACAAGCATCCGCTTGATATGAATTTTGGCCCGACAGGTGATCTGTACCTGGTTGAATATGGTATCGGTGGACAAGGTCGTATTTCCAAATATGTTTTTAACGATGGCAATCGCGCACCGATTGCACGAGCCGGTGCAGATCGAACTTCCGGAGCCGTACCGTTAGACCTGCAATTATCTTCAGATGGAACAATAGACTATGACGGTGATGAGTTGCAATATGATTGGGTGGTAAGCCCTGCAGCCGGTGGAGAAACGCAACGGTTTACACAAGCTAACCCGGACATAACTCTTGAAGAAGCCGGCAGGTATCAGATTGAGTTGACAGTTACTGATCCAGAAGGTGAAACCGGTAGTGATTCTTTTGAGATTGTGGCCGGCAACGAACGCCCGGAAGTTAACATTGAGATTATCCGTGGTAATCGTTCGTTTTATTTTCCGGATACAACGATAGAATATGAAGTGCAGGTAAGTGACCATGAAGACGGAAGTCTGTCCGATGGAGGTATTTCTCCTGAACGCGTATCGATGACCGCAGAGTATATACCCTCGGGGCTTACTCCTTCGAATCTGACTGAACTGCAGGATGAGGGTGCTATTGATGCCGGAGCATCATTGCGCCATGTACAAGCTCGTGTATTAATCAATGAATACAATTGCAGCATATGCCATGAAGTGACCTCAGCGCTGATAGGACCATCATTTACAGAGATGGCTGAAAGATATGAAGAAGATGAGAGTGCTCCTGAAGAACTTTCACAAAGTATTATTGAGGGCAGCACTGGCAAGTGGGGTGATGTAGAGATGCCGCCGCAGCCTATGATTTCAGAAACTGACGCCAGACTGATAACAGATTATATACTTAGTCTTAACTTGCCGGATGTCGAGCTAAGAAGATTGCCACTTGAGGGAAGTTATACAACAGAAGGGCATGATCTGGTTGTCATCGAAAACCAAGGGGATAATGAAGATCGATTGGTCCGTTACTTTGATGTTCCCTATGAGATGGGATCCTACGTCTTTCATGCACATTATACTGACGATGGCAGTAGCGAAGTGGAAGGTATAGCACTTAGCGGTGAAGATCTTGTTCTGTTGCGCTATCCGCTGTTCGGTCCCGAAGAAGCGGATATCTTCTCTGAAGAAGGTATTACGTTTACCCCTTCCATTGCAAGACATCCGGGTTTTATTGTATCGGGCCCTATGTCTTATATTGGATTTGAACAAATTGACCTGACGGGGATTAACCAGATCGATATAGGAGCACAGACCCGTCACTACAACTGGTCACATTTTATTGGTACTACACATGAGGTTCGGTTGGGGTCTCCGGATGGACCTCTTGTCGGCGAGCCCCATGAGCAAATTCCCCCTGATAATACAACGGCTGAGATCGATGCATCGGGCGTAAATGGGGTTCACGACGTTTATATTGTCTTCCGCAATCCGGATGCTGATTCCGAGGATGCACTTCTGGCGGTGTGGGGAATTGAATTCAAACAGTGATGTAGTATCTTTTAAAAAGCAGGGCATAAAAATAAAATGAGGCCAGTATTTATACTCGTATTTATCATTCTTCTTCAAGTACCCATACAAGGACAACATGTCACACCGGAAGCATTGGTAATCACCCGTATTAGTGAACCGATTGTATTTGACGGGCAAATTGACGACCCTGTTTGGAATTCCATAGAACCATTACCAGTGGTTTCCTATGAACCTACTGCCGGTCTTCCTCCTTCCGAGGACACAGAAATTCGTATCGCATATGATGATAATTATATATATGCATCTATACGGGCATTTGACTCTGATCCATCCGGTATTCGAATCAATTCTTTATACAGGGGCCGTCTAAGCGGGGATGACCTTTTTCATATATTATTGGATACATATAATGATAATGAATCTGCTATAGTATTTACAGTTACACCCGCAGGTGTAAAGTGGGATGCCAATATATCGAGTGATGGTGAACAAGTTAATTCAGATTTTGAAACTTATTGGGATGTTGAAACGCATGTGGATGACAGAGGTTGGTTTGCTGAAGTCCGAATACCATTTTCCAGTATTGGATTTCAGGAAGAAGGTGGAAGTGTTGAAATGGGGCTTTTGGTTCAACGAATGATTTCCAGGAAAAATGAACGGGTTATATTTCCGGAAGTTCCCGGAAATATCTCTCGGGCTTATTTCAGATCATCATTAGCCCAAAAAATTAAATTCGAGGGTATAGAAAGTAGTCGTCCAATGCATATTACGCCCTATTTAACTGGTGGGTTGGGGCAGGAAAATCTGCTAAATGAAGCTCATTCCGGATATTCAAGTAATAACTCGCAAGAACTGGATATCGGATTTGATGTCAAATACGGAATTTCAAATAACCTGAATCTTGATCTGACCTTCAATACGGACTTTGCACAGGCTGAGGCTGATGATCAACAAGTAAACCTGTCCAGGTTTAATCTTTTTTTCCCGGAGAAACGGCAATTCTTTCAGGAACGATCGGGTGTATTTGATTTTAATACCGGTGGCTCTGGCCGGCTCTTTCATAGCAGGCGTATTGGCCTGACATCTGAAGGAGAACAGGTCAGAATACTTGGTGGGGGACGTCTGACCGGTCGGATGGGCTCCTGGGATATCGGCTTATTAAATATGCAAACCGACAGGTTAGGAGAAAATCCGGCTGAAAACTTTAGTGTAGCAAGGCTCCGGAGAGGGATAGTAAATCCCTATTCATACGCAGGAGCAATGGCGACTTCCCGTATTGATGTTGAAGATGGTACCTATAATGTGGGATATGGATTTGACGGTTCGATTCGTCTGGCTGATGATGACTACCTGACGTGGGTGTGGGCTCAATCGTTTGAAGAGGAAACACGAAACTTGTCAGCCTTGGCCACTTCACGTCTTCGATTGCATTATGAACGGCGTCTACGGGAAGGTTTGGCCTGGCAAACCACGGTCAGTCGATCCGGTGAAGCTTATAATCCGGGTGTTGGTTTTATATCCCGACTTGACTATTTACGGGCTGGACATTCTTTCATATACGGATGGATGCCAGGGGAAGGTTCTGCTATATCCTGGCATTCATTAAGAATGAGCGGGGCTTTGTGGTGGCGTACTACCACCGGTGAGATAGAAGCCATTGATTACGGACCGAGATGGAGTGCAACGACTCGTCGCGGAGACCAGCTTAATGCCAGTGTTACATGGTATTACGAGGACAATCCGATAGATTTTAGCCTGTTGGGGAGAACGACTATCCCGGTCGGAGAATATGAGTATATTCGTGGAGTAGTTGGATATGAAATGGCATCTGGCCGGCAGTTTAGAACACAAATTGAATTGGACTTTGGGACATTTTACGACGGATGGAGATATACAATGGATGTATCGCCTACATGGAATATATCTAAACACCTGGAAGTGGCGGGTTCATGGTTTTATAACATAATCAATGTTCCGTTTGAAGAAGACTGGTTCAGTGTACATGTTGGCCAGTTGCGTGTTAGGACTGCATTAAATACTAACCTTTCAACAAACGCATTCGTACAGATGAATTCTGCTGCCAATATTGTTTCAGCTAATATCCGTTTTAGATATAATTTTGAAGATGGACATGACTTTTGGATTGTACTTGATGAAGGAATGAATACGAATCGACATCGAATGGATCCGGTACTTCCACGTACTGATGCAAGAACTATACTTTTGAAATATTCATATACATTTCATCTGTAGTGATAATTCTTAATGAAAGAAAGTATTTAAAAGATGAAAATTTAAGTATATAAAATATACATGCAAGTAAATTTGAAGGGCCATGCATCAATTATTTTGGGCAGATATAAAATAAATGGGTATATTCGCCCTTTCAAATCAAAAGTATGCCTGTGAAGGCTAAATTTGTATTTGAAATATTAAAAATCGTAAGATTCATTAGGTATACTTACTTAAGTATGGGATGATATGGGAACCGTTAAGTTGTCCAATCTTTGAGGGATCATGATTAAAATATTTTATTCAGACTTCTTATAGATGAATGTTAAAAATAATGTAAATATATAATGATAAATATATAATCTATTCTATTATTTTTAATTGGGTTGCTATGTATCGTTGTAATTCCTACTTCATTAGAAGCACAGAATGATGATGAGGTACCCGTTGCTTTACGACCCGATATTCAGGTAGAGCATTACATGAATGTTGCACCCCGAAGTGTGCGTTTGGTCATGGATGAAGTGACAGGAAATAAGCATTACAATACATTAGGAGGTGATATATATCGGATTAACACTCGTGGTTCCGATGAGCTGTTGTATTCAGCCGATGACCATGGAATTACACGTTTACAAGGCATGACATTCCATAATGGCGCGTTATATTTAAGTGGAAATGCTTCACCACATGATGGGTCGGATGGTACAATAGGCTTGGTTATGAGAGGTGTGCCGGGTGCATCAGATGAAAGAAATTGGGAAACAGTTGCAGAAACTGTAAGACATGTTGCCGGTTCACTTCCGTTCGATCATGGATTCAATGATATTGTTGTTGATCCGGATGGAAGATATTTATTTGTAAACAGTGGTTCAATAACCGATCACGGTGAAGTGCACGACATGGATGGTGCATTTCCCGGGCAAAGGGAATTACCTACAACAGCTGTCATATTTAAATTTCCAGTTGATGCAGAGGATATACTTTTAACCCATGAACTAGAACAAGTTGAGCCGTACTATTTTGTAAGAGGTGTACGGAATATATTTAGTTTTTCTTTTGCTCCGAACGGTCATTTTTTTGGAGTATCAAATTCAGGTGACTATGATCATTCCGAAGATATGTTTTGGTTAAGGCAAGGTCATCATTATGGCTTCCCATGGATTATGGGAGGTACTAAAAATCCACAACAGTTTCAGGACTGGGAACCGGATCCAAATGAGGATCCTATGCTGAGTCGATTTTCTCATGCCTATAATGTAGGTTATTTTTATAACGACCCCGATTTTCCTCAAATGCCTAAACATTTAATGGTAACACCATCTATTCAAAACATTGGCCCGGATGGTAATTATTTCCGAAATATGGAAACAGGAGAAGTATTATCAGGTGATGAAGTTGGAAAAGCAATCAGTACGTTCACCGCTCACCGCTCACCACTTGGCCTGGTATTTGATCATGATGATGCACTCATTGAAGAATTCAATGGCGATGCTTTTGTTTTAAGCTGGACCGCTCCCACCTCAGGATTGCTGTCACCTTTTTATGGAGGTGAAAATCAAGGTGAAGATCTTATGCACCTGAAACTCTTTTATTCGGATGCTCTTGATAACTACATTGTACAGTCTACTCGAATTGTAGAACAATTCTCAGGACCTTCAGATGCGTTACTTCTCGGCAATTTATTGTATGTGATCGAACACTCGGGTTCTGATCAAGGTAATATTTGGAAAATTACATTACCGGAAAAACAGGAGTGATAGCTTACTAATCCCCACACTAGGAATGACCATCCATTATATACATGAATTGTTTAACTTTATTTGAAGTTAAACAATTCACTTGTCTCCATCCCGACATTCTTAAAAGTTGTATTGTGGATTTATTGCAACTTCAAAGCTTAATGGATGATTAATTAAAGATACCATTATAATTGCTTCCCATGTATGCCCCCCATTTAATTTCAGAAGATACATCGATATCTGTTGCATACCTATAAACCCTGAAGCTACCTAAATCTGCTTCGGTTAATACACAATATATTATATCCAGTTTACCATTACTGTTCAAATCACCTATCCAGGGAGTCGAAGCAAGATTCATACCCTGAATAGGTGCAGTTAATTGGTGAAGGCTTAGATCATTAAAATCGTAAACAACCAATATGTTGTGAAAAACTTCAATGAGACCTTTTTCCAGATCAGTAAGACTGAAGTTGACACTCAATAGTGCATCATCATATCCATTGTTCGTAAAATCAGCTATAACAGGACTGGCAGTCTGAAACAATCCAAGTGTATCCAATAATTCGACATTTCCATTCCTGCCGTTATACATTACCTGTATGGAATTTTCAAGATCCGGAAACACACCCTCTCCGTAGAGAGTAAAAAAATCAGGAGTCTCATCATCGTTAAAGTAGCCTACCCCAAATGAGGCATAGGCCTCAACATTCTCAATTGTTTGTTCCCATAAAATTTCGTTGGTTTTTCCATCTATGGCGACTGTACTTCCATTGGCTGCATTAACAACAATGTCATAATATCCATTTTGAGTTATATCAGCTAAAACAGGAGGTGCAATGAATCCTTTATCTTCACTGGACAACAGTATTTCAGCATCTGAAATATCACCGGCCATAAGTGCACCCAGTGTTGTACGATACAGATTGCCTCCTATAGTTTCACCACCGGTTCCAAAGATAATCGTATAATCATCAGCATCTTCATGAAATCTTGAGACGACAGGAGACATGTATGTCTCTTTGTTATCTGGTACCATTGCTTTCGCTAATGATTGGCCATTTGAGGCATCTATTACCATCAGTTTACCAGGAGGTCGATCCGGGTCGTGTGGTGGAGCCGTTACATCACCACCATTAGATACCAGTACGTCTTCCAGTCCATTACCAGTCTGGTCCGGTATGATTTGTGGATTATAAAAGTTATAGAGACCGAAATCACTTGCTTTCAGGGTGTCGCCTTCCGGAAAAAATTCCCAGATAATTTCTCCCGTACTTCCACTAATCGCCATCAAAATCGCAGATCTGCCATTGATGATAACATCCTGTACCCCGTCCTGGTTTATATCGAGGAAGGTGGCTGACCCAAATACCTGATCTCTGGCTGGTACAATCCAAAGAGTTTCACCCGTAGCGCCTGAAAGTGCAACGACTGCAGTATCCGCCTGCTCAAATTCAAATTTTCCCGCACCAAGGACTATATCTTTAACTCCATCCTGATTTAAATCAGCTACTCTTGGTGATGAATATGTGCCCACAGTCGAAAAATCCGCTATCCAATTCTGATGATTCAAATCTTCATTATCATCATTGCTATACTTTACACCATGTGTACAAGATATATAACAGGTTGAAAGCAATATCAAGAGTATGAACTTGTACGAATGTCTAAGGATATTTGTCGCTTTTATTATAATAGTGTGATGAGATTCAATATTAAACTTGCTTCTGTATGCTGGGCAGAAGCTCCGATGGTGTTAACAGTTATAGAAAAAGGGCTTATACCATGAATCAGAAACTAACCATTTTTTTGATAAAAAAAAGCCGCTGGGTTGCCGCCTGGCTTAATAATTTCGGTTAAATATAAGTACACAACTGCTCTTAATTATTTGTTGAAACTCTCATCTGATTAGATTAGAATTCAGTGCTAACAGTTAAATACATTGACCATTGAGATATGTCCAGATCAGCCACGATATCAATACTCTTATTAGTGATAGGTTTAATGATCAGTTTAGGATGCGTCAATCAGCAAGAAGAAAATACCAATCCAGGCGAGGCAGCTTCTGCTAATCAGGAACTGGTAATTGATCATAATGAAGAAGCTGAAACCATTTCTGTCTATCGAATCGGCGGGGATGAGCCGATTGTAACACACAATGTAAAGGCTGATTTCAGGCCCTATATTCACCCGATCGCAGCTCCTGATGGAAAGGGAGTGCTCACTGAAGACAGCCCAGAACATCATTCGCACCAAACAGGGCTTTACTGGGGATTTACGGATGTAAACGGGCGGGACTATTTTCATAATCCACAGGGCGATCATTGGCGACGGGTTTCAGCGGGTATTCTAGAGGATCCAACACAGGAAGGCGACCAGGGATTTTACAATCACAACCATGATCATGACCACAGTCACAGCCACAATCACGATCATGACCACAACCACAACCACTTCCATTCTGTTGGTAATCCGGGTACCCCAGGGGAAGTAAAATGGCAAACGGTATACGATCTGTTGGATGATCAGGGCAATGCGATTATGACAGAGACGCAAAACTGGTCGATGCGTGAGACTGACGAGGAATTTATCCTGGACCTGGAATGGAGAGGAGAGGCGCACACGGATATAACGATAGGTGAATTTGATTACGGCGGATTATTTTTGCGAATGCCGTGGAGGGAAGGTATCCCCGGAGAAGTGGTCAATGCTGTCCGCGACCGAGATGAACGGGCAGAGGGGCAGAGAGCCATGTGGCTGAACATCGGAATGCAGGTTGAAGGGCGTGATGATTTGGCTTATATCGCTATCTTTGATCACTCTGATAATATTAGGTATCCAACACCCTGGCGAGTAGATGGCCAAATGGGGGTAGGCCCGGCGAAATCTGTGATGGGTGACTGGGAAATTGAGGAAGGTAACGTGGAGGTTATCCGGTACCGGATTGTCGTGTATACCAGTGAATTCAGGGATGTAGAACTAACTGCCAAATGGGAAGATTACGTGGAAAGCCATGGAACCTATTCGACTGCGTCAATGTGGGGAATTGCCCGTGAAGCCGGCCGGCAAGCTGAATTTTTGACGCCGGATGAAGCTGCGGAAAATATGACACTTATAGACGGGTTTAAAGTCAGTGCCTGGGTGGGTGAACCGGAAATTACAACCCCGATGGCTTTTGCCTGGGATGACCGGGGGCGCCTTTGGGTAGCGGAAAACAATGATTATGAAACAAGGGGGACCGGCTTTTCAGCAGCTGGTGACAGCAGGATTCTGATTCTGGAAGATACCAATGGGGATGGATATGCCGACAAACGGGACGTTTTCCTGGAAGGTATTGCATTTCCTGCGGCTATGGCGATCGGTTTTGATGGGCTTTTTCTCGGTGCTCCCCCTAACTTGCTGTTTGTTCCATTCGAAGAGGGTACCCGGGATGTAGCAGATATAGATAATGTTGAGGTGCTACTGACAGGTTGGGGAATTGATGACCGGCATGAAACCATCAACAGCCTGCACTGGGGGCCTGATGGCTGGTTGTATGGCCTGCAGGGAATTTTTACACATTCAAAAGTGGGCAAGCCCAAACCTGGTGTACAGCGCCTTTATACTCATAACGACCCATTCCCGGAATCCCTGGATGACCTTTTGGAAGGCGAAGGTGAAGAACTCAATGGCGGGGTCTGGAGGTACCATCCGACAAAAGATCGTTTTGAAGTTGTTGCCCACGGGCTGAGCAACCCCTGGGGAATCGATCATGATGCAAAGGGACAGCTTTTTGCAACAGCCTGTGTAATTCCGCATCTGTGGCATATAGTACCAGGCGGGGCTTACCATCGTCAGGGCGGTTCTCACTTTAATCCGTATGTCTATGAGGATATCAAAACGATTGCCGATCACCGGCACCGTTCAGCTCACGGAGGAGCGAGTATCTATCTCTCGGATGCATTTCCCGAACAGCATTTCGGTCGTATTTTTATGGCTAATATTCATGAGCATGCAGTTTTATCGGATATACTCGAACGATCGGGGTCTGGGTTTACGGCCAGCCACGGTGACGATTTTGCACTGGCAAATAATGCCGCATGGGTGGGTTTCAGCACGGAAATCGGGCCCGATGGAGGGCTCTATATACTGGACTGGCACGACAGGGATATTTGTGGCACAGAGGTGCTGAACGAAGATACGGGGCGTATTTTTAAAATCATGCCTGAAGAATCCAATGCGGAAGAGTGGGAAGGGCGATATGATGATGTATCGGCCATGACGGATGATCAGCTTATCGATCTCCAAACCAAAAACAGCGCATGGCACGCACGCAGGGCGCGGGTCAATCTGCAATTCCGTGCCTCAAATGGGGAATTGGAAGAGGACACCCACGAGAATCTTCGTGCCATGTTTCAAAGCGAACCCAATCCAGACTGGAGGTTACGGGCTATGTGGGCCTTGCATATAACGGGTGGATTTAATGATGATGAACTGATTGAATTGCTGGACGATGAAGATGAATACGTTCGAAGCTGGGCAATCCAGATGCTTGCCGAAGATTTTTCACCTCCCGCGCAGGCGATTGAGAAATTCCAACAGATGGCCCGGCAGGATGAATCGCCGGTTGTCCGTCTCTATCTTGCTTCATTACTCCAGAGGCTGGATTATGATCATCGATGGGAAATCGCAGAACATCTGATGTTGCACGGGGAAGATGAGGATGATCACAATATTCCCAATATGATCTGGTTCGGATTTGAACCTCTTGTTGGTGAGGATCCGGAGCGGGCTCTAGCTCTTGCCGGCCAAAGTGAAATTCCGGTAATTGCCCGTTTCAGTTCTCGCAGGGCAGTAGAGGCAGATGCTTTTGAACCTCTTGTCGATGTCATTGCAAGCTCGGCATCGAGACAGGTCAGCTTGCTGGAAGGCATGCGGGCAGGGTTGGAAGGTCGCCGTTCCGACCTGACTCCACCTGGAAACTGGACAGAGATCTATGATGAATTGAGGGAATCTGGTGAAGAACGAGTGGCACAACTGGCACTGGATATTGCACAACTGTTGGGGGATGAGAGCGCCTCGCTGGAATTTTTAGCTGTTTTAAAAGACTTTGAAGCACCCGTTGAGCAACGTCGTGAGGCTCTGCGTATTTTGGCAGACGAGCAGTATGAGGGAATTATTGAAGAAATACCTGCACTGCTTGATGATGCTAATTTACGTGTTGAAGCGATAAGGGCCGTCGCTGCTTTTGAAAATGAAGCACTGGGAAATTTGCTTCTCGATCGGTACGCTGATTTTGGCAGCATTGAAAAAAATGAAGCAGTTCGAGCTATGGCTTCGCGTCGGGTCTATGGCCAGATGTTAACCCGGGCGCTGGAAGAGGGGGAAATTCCGAGACGAGATGTTCCGGTTGACGTTGCCCGTCAGCTTCAGCGGGTCGTTGGTGTCGGGTTTGTTGATGTCTGGGGACCCATTGGCGATGAGCTTACGGATGAAGAAACGGCCTATGCCAGGTACAGAGAACTACTCACGGATACTGCAATAGACAACGCTGATGCTAACGAGGGCCGGGCTGTATTCCAGCGCGTTTGCGGAGCATGCCACACAATGTACGGAGTGGGGGGCGAAATAGGCCCTGACCTGACAGGTTCAAACAGGCATAACGTTGACTATATTTTGAGAATGGTGATCAATCCGGATGAGGTGATTGCAGACGCTTACAGGCTGGTTGTAATCACAACACGGGACGGGCGAACATTTTCAGGAAATATAGTTTCGGAAGGTGAGCGTCAATTGACATTGCGTACGGTAGCCCTGGATGAAGTTGTGATCAACAAATCCGATATTCAGACACGTGAAGACACAGAAACCTCCCTTATGCCCCCACGGTTATTTGATAATTTAACGGACGATGAAGTACTCGACCTGATCAAATATTTGCAAACGGATGAACAGGTGGAATTGCGGGTTGATCAATGATATCTGTCTGGCCGGTATGTTTATAAACCCCGTCAGCAGTATATATACCGAACACATGGATATCGAAATTTTTGCTCTGGATTTTTCAGACAACTGAATTGAATAAAAAACTTTACAAGACGTATAAAGTTTGGAAAAACAGAATTCCGGCAACGCAACATCATTGCAAATAAAAGATCTCTGCATGTCGTTCGGTGGGATTCAGGCTCTTGATGGGGTCTCTTTCAGTGTTTCTCCGGGAACCATTCATGGAATTATCGGCCCGAACGGGGCTGGCAAAACGACTTTGATCAACTGCATTTCCGGTCAGTTTACTCCATCTGGAAGCATCCGTTATGGAGATCATGAATTAACTCGGCTTCGGGCTCACGAACGAATCGGTCTTGGTATTGCCAGAACCTTTCAGCACATTAACATTTATGGCGAACTCTCGGTGCTGGACAATGTTAAAATCGGAGGCCATCACCGATTGCAATCAAGGTGGCTGCACCAGTGTCTGTATTGGGGGCCTTTCGGCTGCAGCCGTGAGGAAACCCGGCTTCACAACGAAGCAATGGTTTTGCTTGAAACCCTCGATATGGAGGACGTTGCCGAGCTTCCGGCCGGCGAACTGTCCTACGGCCAGCAAAAACGTCTAGAGATTGGACGTGCACTTCTTGGACAGCCAAGCCTGCTTTTGCTCGACGAACCGATGGCGGGAATGAGCCGCCAGGAGAAGAATAATCTATCGGAGTGGATTCGACAAATCAGCCGCGAGCTGTCCGTAACTATTTTGATGATCGAACACGATATGAGCGTAATCCAGGCGCTGACCGAACAGGTCGTGGTTTTGGACTTCGGCCGCAAGATAGCCGAAGGCACGCCTCGGGAGGTTGTTCAGGATCAACGGGTTCGAATCGCTTACCTGGGGGAGGAGTGATGGATTATTTTGCCGGCCTTTTGATCAACGGCATCCTGGTTGGTGCGATCTATTCGATGGTCGCCCTTGGGTTTGTATTGATTTACAAAGCCTCCAAAGTGCTGAATTTTGCCCAGGGCGAACTGCTCATGATCGGTGCTTATTTTTGCCTGGAACTGGTGATCCGGCTCCAAACCGGTATCGTTGCTGCTTTTTTGCTGACACTGGTGCTTATGTCGGTGATGGCCGTGCTGATCGAACGCCTGATTTTACGCAGAATGATGCATGCCCCGGTGATGAGTGTGGTGATGGTGACCATCGGGCTGGGCATTATGTTGCGGTCGGTTGTACTGATGGTCTGGGGACCGATCACTATTCATTTTCCGTCCTTTATCACAGATGTACCGTTCGACCTTGGATTTGTAAGGGTGAGCGTAATCTACATCTACGGATTTTTGATCTGCGTGGCGTTTATGTTGTTTTTTGGGCTGTTTTTCCGGTACACCCGAACCGGGCTGGTGATGCGGGCAACAGCCAGTTCGCAGGTGGCCGCCCGGAGCGTGGGCGTTCCGCTGCACCAGGTCTTTGCCCTGGCCTGGGTGGTAGCGGCGATCGTGTCGGCGGCCGGCGGGGTGATCACGGGGGCGATAGCCGGACTGACGCCCGACCTGAGCGCTTACGGAGTGCGCGTCTTCCCGGCAGTAATCCTCGGGGGACTCGACAGCATTGTGGGAACAACGATTGCCGGGGTATTGATCGGAGTGATGGAAGAGCTGGGAGGCGGGTATTTGAGGGACTGGACAGGGCTGAGCGGCCTCGGGCCGGTCATTCCGTTTTTTGTATTGATAGTTGTGCTGTGGATTCGCCCGCACGGACTGATGGGAAGCAAACAGATCGAACGCATATGAATGGTGGAAACTCAGCAATATCCAATAATGGTGCCAGACGAATACTCACTATGCAAGGGTATATCAATCCGGAGCCAAAAACTGAAAGTTGATGGAGTCCGGAAACAAACATATTGAAACCAAAGCCATGATAGGCCGCAGATTGCTGGAAACCCGCCTGGAACGTACCGGGGCGTGGGTATTGATACTCGCACTGGCAGCCGGATCGATGATGTTGTCGAGTTATCACCTTTCGCTGCTGACAACAATGACGATATTCGCCCTTTCAGCCATGGGGCTGAACCTCCTTTCGGGCAATGCAGGGCTGATCTCGATCGCTCATGCCGCTTTTATGGGACTCGGGGCGTTTACGGCCGCCTGGTTTGCAATCGATATTGGAATTCCGGTATTGTTGGCCATTGTTTTTGCCGGGATGGTTTCAGCCGGGGCCGGGTTGCTGTTCGGGATCCCTTCACTTCGCCTGTCGGGGATCTACCTGATTCTGGCTACTTTTGCTGCTCAGATCATCCTCTACTGGTTTTTTGAACAAGCCCTTTGGCTTACTCAAAGCCCGGACGGACGCTTCGCCGGAATTCCAATTATCGCTGGATTCGAGTTTGCCGACCCCTGGCACTTTTACCTGCTGGTATTTGCATTTACAATCGCCGGAGCCGTTATTTACCTGAATATATTGCGATCCGGGCTGGGGCGGGCGA
>SLQC01000192.1 GCA_007131625.1 Balneolales bacterium
GCATCTCCGGCAGCGTGATACACATGCGCCCGCTTCCCTCTGATTCGACGACTGCCACCGAACCGGTTTCGGCAACGGCGAAATTACCCCCGCTGATCCCGATTTTGGCGCTGAGAAATTTTTTCCGGAGATAAAGCCGTGCAGCATTCGCAAGATCCTCCGGCTTGTCGCTCAGATTCCGTTCACCAAGCTTTTCACGGAACAGATCCCGGATTTCCGATCGGTTTTTGTGAATGGCGGGAACCAGGATGTGCGAGGGGGCATCGCCGGCCATCTGGACAATCAGCTCCGCAAGATCCGTTTCCAGGGCAACAATCTCTTCATGTGCCAGAGCTTTGTTAAGGCCGATCTCATCGGTGGTAATCGATTTTACTTTCACCACCTCCGATTCGCCTTTTTCTTTTATCAGATCCACGATAATCCGGTTGGCTTCAGCGGCATCCACGGCCCAGTGAACCACACCACCTGCCTGCGTGACCGACTCTTCAAGCTGCAGAAGGTATCGGTCGAGGTTCAGCATTACCTTTTGTTTGATTTGCTGCCCCGCCTCTCGCAACGCTTCCCAGTCAGGCATCTCATCAACCACACCCCTGCGTTTATCTCTGATGGTCTTTGTAGCATGACCGAGATTCCGGCGCAGTTGGGGATCGTCCAGAAAAGACCGGGCTGTTTTTTGAAAAGTAGTTTGGCTGTCGGATGCGGATGGTGCCATAAGAAGTGGTTGTTGATTGAGCCGGAGCAGATGTTAGTAATAGTCGTTGATATAGGCTTGGGGTGTTTTCAGGAATGTTGTTAAAAATGGTTGGTTGGAGAATCGGGAATTAAGTTTCCGTGGAAGCCAGGATTTCGGCCAGGTGCATGGTTTTTACACCGGAACGTTGGCGGTTTAATGCTCCTCCTATATGCATTAGGCAGGAGTTATCAGCCGCTGTACAGACTTCGGCTCCGGTTGATTTGATGTGGGTTATTTTATCGGTCAGCATGGCCATGGATGTATCGGCGTTTTTCACCGCAAAGGTTCCGCCGAAGCCGCAACACTCTTCGGCACCGGGCAGCTCCACCAGATCGATTCCCTTTACGTTACGAAGCAGCCTGAGTGGCGCATCCCCGACACGCAACATGCGTTGGGAATGGCAGGTGGGATGATACGTTACCCGGTGTGGATAATAGGCGCCAACATCTTCGATACCAAGTTTGTTAACCAGAAACTGCGACAGTTCGAAGATCTTTGGCAACAACTGATCCACGCGTCTGATCAAATCGGAGTCTCCGGAAAGTATCGCCAGTTTGGGATAAAATTCCCGCACCATGCCCACGCAGGATGCCGACGGGGCAACGACGGCTTCCGAATCGGAAAAGGTATCGACAAAATGTTCAACAAGCGGGATGGCTTCATACTGGTACCCGGTATTATAGTGCATCTGTCCGCAACAGGTTTGTTCCATTGGAAAATTTACCTGAATTCCCAGCCGCTCCATCAGATGAATGGTCGCCTTTCCGGTTTCCGGGTAAAGGGTATCGTTAAAGCAGGCGATAAAAAGCGAGACATTCATGAATATTCCTTCAGATTGAGGTTCTCAAACGGCAGATGCCGCTTCAGCCCCAATAGTTTTTGCTTCAAAGAGCGATCTTTTCGGTTTTTTCCCATTACCAGTGATGCCCCCAGGGCCGAAGCGTTGGAAATAACAGCGGTATAGATCTCTATCTGCGGTAAAAATGTCGCCAGAAGTCGGGTAAAAAAATCATTATGACTGAATCCTCCGGTAATGATTATCCGGCTGATTACGATGTCACCTGTAAAGTTTTCCCGGTTATTGCCGGCGGATTCTGAAATTACACCACCAGGTTCAGTCATTAGTTCATCGTCAGAAGATTTCGAGCAATCCGTACCGGAACTATCTATATCGTTACCACATTGATTTTTCAAAGTATTATCACCGGCAAGTTGCAATGATTCCACTTGAAAGGCAACCAGGTCAAGCATTAACTTATGACACGCTTCCTCATAGGTATCGAAAACGGACATATCCCGGTGTTCCTCACTATTTCGGAATGAAAGTCCGGAAGTGCAGGTCTTTTCAAATTTCAGTTTGCGATGCGGTTGGTTTCCGGTGGCAAGTTTTCGGAAAAGGGCGGGATCCGGCCGGCAATCAATTTGATCCGCATTCCTGCCGAAATGTTTGCCCAGCTTTCGGATCTGATGGCCAAACTCGCTACCGAGGAACAACCGGGAAGCCCTGACCGGCTTGCCATAAATATTCATGTAGAGCAGGACATCTTTTTCCAGCTCTTCGTAGGCGGGGAGCCGGTCAGTGAACGGATTCATTGCAATGCTCCAGGTGCCTGTGGAGAGATGGATAAATGGCTCCTCTGTTGCAAGGAGATAGGGGACCAGTGCCGCCGAACTATCGTGAATGCCAATACCTGTATCAATCGGCATACCGTTATATGTGATCCGGTGAATGGTGGATACCGGCTTGATATCCGGAAGCAGGTCAACAATTCCCTCTTCCCTGACCCATCGGTGGTAGCCGGCTTTCTGAAAATCCCACAAGGTGGTATGACATCCGATGCTGGTCCATTCGGCAGACAAGCGACAGTGGAACAGATATGCGAGGTACTGGGGAAAGTGCAGAGTGTGCTTGATTTTCCGGTAAAACCCAGGTTTTCGGTGCTTCAGCCAGTAGAGTTGCAAACCCGAATTGAGCATACCCAAAGGCGGGGAGGCCGTTTGTACACAAACTTGTTCATGTCCGTCGTAGTGGTTGTAAAATTGCTGAAGCAGATCATCGGGATACGGTTTGAGATAATTATAAAGCGGTGTGACGACCTTTCCGTTGTCATCGAGATGAACCAGTGTGGCGCCATAGGTAGAGAAATTCAATCCGGTTATCCTGAACTTCCGGTTATCGGACACCTTGCGGAATTCCTCCTTGATCCATGTTTCCAGCTGCCTGTGATCGTCACATGGATGACCCTCATCATCCTCAATTTCATCAAATGTCACTTCCTGTTGGTAAACAACAGACTGCTCCCTGTCAAAAAGCAGAAACTTTTTATTGGTCTTGCCGATATCAAAAATTGCCGTAACCGGTTTTGGGGTAGCCATTTTAGCAACTTTTCGTGATGGTGGTGGAGAGATGATATGGCGGTGAAGTGGTCATATGGTGGTGAAGAGATGATATGGTCATGGAAAAATCATGATGTAGAAGTTTGGACAGGATGAAGGTTTGTCCGGCCTATAATCCGGTTGCCACAGAATCAGCACCACGGTCACGGATCAGGGTTTTTCTCACTTCAAGGTCCCGGTAGAGCCGGACCGGGTTGGCAGCCGCTCCGTTTTGCATGCGGGACTCGCGCAATATCGGCCGGACATCGGTACGGAATGCATCCTGCAGGATCTGTTGTGCCATGGTTACATCGTTTGATTCCCGGGCATCCTGCAGTGCCGCTTTGTCGATCAAAAGGGCTTGTGCCAGTGCTGTTTTGATGCTTTCCAACGACTGAAGCAAATCCTCCAGCGGATCTTTGACATTATGACTGGCGTCGATCATCCAGCTGATACCGGAAAACGGAACGCCTTGCCCATCGTTCGTATCAAGCAGCTCGGCGAAGATCAGAAAGAGCTGATAGGGGTCAATAGCTCCGGTTGTCAGATCATCATCGCCGTATTTGGAATCGTTGAAATGAAATCCACCCAGTTTGCCTTCCATCAACAGCGTAGCTACAATCTGTTCGATATTGGTATTGGGCAGATGGTGTCCCAGATCTACTAATGTGGTGGCGCGCTTGCCCAGTTTGGTGGCAAGCATATAGGAAGTGCCCCAGTCGGGTATCACCGTGGAATAAAAGTTCGGTTCAAAAGGTTTATACTCGATCAGCATTTTCCAGTCGGCCGGCATTTTGGCGTAGATACTTTCCAGCGACTCAAGGGTGCGCAGCAGCGCCTTCCGGAAATTTTGCTGCCCGGGAAAATTGGACCCATCGGCCAGCCAGATCGTGATCGCTTTGGA
>SLQC01000010.1 GCA_007131625.1 Balneolales bacterium
GCCGAGCTTGAAAGACGTTCTGCTGATCCAAGCCTTCCAAGGACAGTAATAAATGATGATGGAAGCTATTCTTATTATCACAGTACAGATTGGTTTGGTGAGCTCTTCAAATCAAGTACAATATCGAATGATCATAATTTATCTGTTTCAGGAAGTTCTGAAAGTGTGAATTATTTAATCTCCGGGCGGGTGAGAAATCAGGAAGGATTGATTCGATTAAGCCCCGATGATTATGATATTTTGAATTTGCGTGCAAGAGGAGCGGTTGATTTGAATGACTGGCTACAGATTAGTAACAATTTTGAAGTATCCAACAGAACCTATTACAACCCGATGAACTGCTGTGATGCTCAATATGCACAGTTGGACATAGCTCTTGAAGGATTTCCTTTAGCTCCACTTTACAATCCAGATGGTACTCTTACGCATTCCGGTGCTTATGCACTTGGCGGATATGCTGAAGGTCATAACGGGATCAGTTTTGAAAGAAGCATTGTTCGAAATACAGTTGGTGCAGAAGCTAATATGTTGGAAGACAGGTTAGGTGTTGTTGCTGACTTTACATTCCAGCGAAGATTGGATGAAAGGGAGCAGAAACGTGTGCCTGTTCCATTCAGTCGGGCCGAAGGTGTTATCGAAGAGATCGGTTCCGCGACAAACTGGCTCCGAATAGATAACGGCAAGAACAATTATCTTGCTACTAATTTCTATGTGGAATACCAGGAAAATTTTGCTGAACGCCATAGTCTACGCACGATGATTGGATTTAACTATGAACAATCCACAACAAACAATCTTGCTACCAGAAGGGATGGATTGATTTTTCCCGGTGCAACCAACATAAACTTAGCATTAGGTGATGATGTAGATACTTCGGGTAGTTATGAAAGGTGGGGAATACTGGGTGGGTTCTACAGACTCAACTACATCTTTGATGACAGGTACCTGTTCGAATTTACAGGACGGTATGATGGTTCCTCGAAATTTCCGGAAAATGAACAATATGCATTTTTCCCATCTGCATCAATTGGATGGAGGATTTCTCAGGAACCGTTTTGGAATGTTTCAACAAACTTCATCAATCATTTGCAGTTAAGAGCATCTTATGGTTCTATGGGCAATGGTAACATCGCTGCTTATGTGTTTAATGAAACTTTTGGTATAAACAGGTCAGGTAGAATTTTGGATGGCACCCGTCCAAGAATGACAAACAACCCTACGGTTCTTCCTGATGGACTTACCTGGGAAACAGCGACCACAATGAACATTGGAATCAATATCGAATTTCTGAATGGCCAGCTTGATTTTACCGGTGATATTTATCAGCGGGAAACAACTGATATGTTTACTATTGCATTAACGCCACCTGCAACGTTTGGAGCATCAGCGCCCAGAGGAAATTATGCAGATTTAAAAACCAATGGCTGGGAAATAACTTTGAGATGGAGAGATGAATTCTCTTTTGCCAACAGGCCATTCAATTATAATGTTCAACTGTCTCTTGCAGATCATACAGCGGAGATAACACGATACAATAACCCGGATAAATTTCTTAATGACTACTATGAAGGGATGATTTTGGGAGAGATCTGGGGCTATGAAACCGAAGGATTTTTCAGAGATCAGGCAGATATTGACAGACATGCCGATCAGAGCAGGTTTAGGTCTACGTCAGGCGGTGTAAACCATCCCGGTGACATCAAATTTAGAGATCTTGACGGCGATGGTGTTATCAGCCCGGGGGACAACACACTGAACAATCCCGGCGACAGAAGAGTGATCGGAAATACCACTCCGAGATATACATTTGGGATTAATTTGGGTGCCGAATACAGCAGCTTTTTCCTTTCAATGTTTTTCCAGGGAGTAGGTAAAAGAGACTGGTATCCATCCAATGAAGCCAATTTCTGGGGCCAATACAACCGACCATACAACCATATTCCGAATTGGCACATGAATGATGGAATTATCTGGTCGGAAGATAATCCCGATTCATTCTTTCCAAGATATGTAACACGGCTGGCATCTGCCGGCGATGGTACCCTGCGACAGCCTCAAACCGGTTATTTGATGAATGCAGCATTCATTCGGTTGAAAAATTTCCAACTGGGTTATAATCTGCCGCCAAATGTGGTTTCAAATCTTGGTATGAGAGCGGCAAGAGTCTATTTCTCCGGTGAAAATTTATGGAGTTGGTCACCACTTTACAGAACAGCAGACCACCTTGATATTGAAAATCAGATTGCACAATCAGATGAAATTGCAAGGCCAAATGAAACCGTGAGGCAAGGATATAATTATCCAATTTTGAGAAGCCTGACATTGGGTGTATCAATTACATTTTAAACGTAATTCTAAAAATGACAACTATGAAGAGTTTAAAGATTTCAAAATATTTAGTTTTGTCTGTTATCGTGACTGGGTTCATTTTAGGCTGTGACCTAGTTGAAGAACCACAGCATGTAGCATCCTACGGGGACGTCTTTAATGACGAGGCGGGCCTCAAATTGTACACCAATTCCCTGTATAACATTCTACCCAGCGCTAATAATATTACCCAGGGTGATGCCATGTCAGATTATGGAGCCCGGCGGGATGTGCCGCTTTTTCTTCGGGAAGGAGCGTATGGTCCGGGTACAACCGGTGGCTGGAGCTGGGGACAATTGCGTAATGTAAATTATTTTCTCGACAATAATATCAATCCGGATATCCCGGCTTCAGTAAGTGACCACTATAACGGAATAGCACGTTTTTTCAGAGCTATGTTTTACTTTGAAAAAGTACAGCGTTATGGCGATGTGCCTTGGATAGATTCAGCTTTGGACATTGATGATCCAAAACTGTTTGAAGGTAGAGATTCCCGTGCCATGGTAATGGATAATGTTCTAGAGGATATCAATTTTGCAATTGATAATCTGCGCCCTGAAGTAAACCAGTCCAGAACACTCATTACACGCGATGTAGCTCTTGCTCTGAAATCCAGAATTGCACTGTTTGAAGGAACTTTCAGAAAATATCATGAAGACGGCTTGGCCCAGGGATTAGGAAATACTGCCAATGACTGGCTTAATGAAGCGGTAAGTGCATCCCAGGAATTGATCCAGAGTGGACGATACAGCCTTTACACTGGATCAGGTGAAAATTCTTATGAGCAACTTTTTAAAACTGATTCACCAAACTCAGACGAGGATATATTGGTGGTGGTTCATGATGTAGATATGGACGTTCTACATCCTGCAAACTGGTGGTACACAAGTTCTACATATGGTGTGCGGCTTAGCTTTATAAGACCATTCATCAATACGTACTTAAACATTGACGGATCACCGTTTACAAACACACCTGGTTATGAAACCATGGTTTTTACCGAAGAAGTAAAAGACAGGGATTTACGATTACAACAAACCATCAGAACGCCAGGATATACCCGGATTGATGGTGGACAGATTGTTCAAACACCCCCTGCTTTTTCGTATGTTTATACTGGTTACCATCCTCATAAGTGGACCCTGGATGATGTATTCTATGATGGCTGGACAAACAACACCAATTCTGTAGCTATTTTCAGATATGCTGAAATCCTACTTAACTATGCAGAAGCAAAAGCTGAACTCGGCACATTAACAAATGCGGATTGGCAACAAACAATCGGAGCATTAAGGAGTCGTGCCGGAATTACCGGAGGGACAGATGTGCTGCCTGCTACAGCAGATCCATATCTTCAGTCAACCTATTTCCCTGATATCTCAAATCCGGTAATTCTTGAAGTTCGCCGGGAAAGAGGAATTGAACTTGCATTGGAAGGACATCGTTTCTATGATATCGTACGATGGAAAAAAGGTGAATTGATGGAGATGGATTGGACAGGCATATATTTGCCGAGTATCAATCAATATTACGATCTGAATGAAGATAATTCTCCAGACGTATATTTTTATGATACTGCACCGCCTTCAGACCAGCGCACTTCTGGAGTTATATATATTGA
>SLQC01000202.1 GCA_007131625.1 Balneolales bacterium
ATGATTTTTTTATCATGGGTGAGCCAGCTGACGATAGAAAACAAAAGTAATAAACAGATGAATCACCCATGACATGAGTCTCCGGTACACAGACGCATGATTAAACCATGGATGCTCCAGCTGACCATATTATAAAAAAATCAAACAGATGACAGCATGTTGCGAGTAATAAAATTTGGCGGTACGTCACTGTACGATATAAACCGTATCCGGAAAGCTGTGGCCATTGTCAATGAGCAACGTAAGGATTCTGAAGTGGCTGTTGTGGTATCAGCTCTCGGTGGTGTGACCGATGAGTTGATAGCACTGATGGAACGGGCGTCACGGTCTGATGAAAGCTGGAGGGAGCGTTTTCTGATGCTTCGCAGACGCCATGAATCGACTTTGCATGCCATTGATCTCACCAATGCATCTAGTCAGGTGGAACGTGTTGTGGAACTGCTAAATCGCCTGGAAACCGAGTTGTCCGATCTTCGGGGTGCTTCGGAGATAACCGCACGGGTCAATGACCGCATCATGTCGTACGGCGAACGGTTGTCGTCGAACATATTTGCTGCGGCTGTCCTGGAGACCGGTACAGATTCTGAAGCTTATGAATCTCACAAACTGATCCGCACCAACGACCGGTATGGGGATGCTGATGTTGATACGGCCGCTACCATACGGCAGATCCGCGAGGTTCTGCATCCTGTTACCAGCCGGGTTCCGATTGTGACGGGTTTTATCGGTGCCACTCCGGAGCAGGAGATCACCACGCTAGGCCGTTCAGGATCCGACTATACCGCAAGTCTGCTTGGAGAAGCACTCGATGCCCGTGAAGTGCAGATCTGGACTGATGTGAACGGAGTGTTGACGGCCGACCCCGATATTGTACCGAACGCAGTGACCATCCCCCAGTTGCACTATTCAGAGATCGCCGAAATGTCGCATTTCGGTGCCAAAGTGTTGCATCCACGCACGGTGTTTCCATTGCAGGCGCGCAACATACCGATACTGATCAAGAATACCATGGATCCCACCGCCGCCGGAACGGTCATTACCAGGGAATATCAGGCCACAACAGGCCGTCTGCGTTCGGTATCAGTGAAAAAGAACATCATGGCTATAGCAATTCGCAGCAAGGGCCTGGGTCGTATTCATCAGCTAAGTTTCCGCACGCTCAGGGCTCTTGACCGGCATGATGTCTCCGTATTGTTTAACACCGCTGCATCATCCGATTACGGCATTACGGTTGTGGTCTCCTCGGTTCAGGCAGAAAAAGCACATGCTGCTCTGATGGAAGAGTTTGCCGATGAATTTGAAATCGGTCACATGGATGCTCCCCACATAATGGCCCGGGTATCTATGGTTACCGGGATCGGAGAAAAGCTGGAACGGGACCTCGGCATCAGCGGAGCGGTGTTATCGGTGCTCGGCGAGAACGATATCGCACCGTTAGCGATGGCCAAAGGGATGGCCAACCGGCACTTTAGCCTGTTACTGCAAGATCATGAGGCGGAAAGGGCGGTCAGACTTTTAAATGATCACTTCTGCATCCATCCGCATCGTGTACGGCTGTTTGTGGCGGGATTGGGAGCTATCGGCGGGAAGCTCCTGGATTTGTTGGAGGATCTGCAAGATCCGAGAGTCGATTTAAGTATCATTGGTGCATGCGATTCCGACAAGATGACGTGGCACCCGTCCGGTATTCCGGCTGGCAAGGTAAAAAGCCGTATACCGGAGGGGCAACCGACCGACTGGGCGTTTATTCTCGACCATCTTGTCAAGGAATATCCGTATCGTACCATATTTATAGATGTGACAGGTGATGAGGATGTAGCCAGAACTTATCTCCAACTACTGAAAGCTGGAATCCACATTGTTACACCGAGCAAACGGGCCAACAGCTTTGAACAGGAGTATTTCGATACTCTGATGCAGTACACTGTCAATAAAAATACCCATTATCTGTACGAGGCAACGGTCGGTGCCGGTTTGCCTGTCATTCAGACAATCAAGGATCTACGGCGCAGTGGTGATGAGATCCGCTCTATTTCGGGTGTGGTGTCGGGAACCATGACATATCTCTTTGCACAATTGGAAAAAGGAGTTCCGTTTGACGAGATCATCCGTTCAGCCAGGAAAGAGGGAATTTCGGAACCCGATCCCAGAGACGATCTGTCTGGCGAAGACGTGGTCCGTAAATTCATGATTCTGGCACGAACTTGCGGTTTTCGTGTGGAAAGAGGTGATGTGGAAGTTGAAAACCTGATACCGGATCGTCTCAAAAAGTTGTCCCCAGAGTCCTTATTTGCACAGCTTCCCGATGAAAACAACTACTGGGCAGAACGGGTTCGCGAGGCTCAAGATCGTGGCGAAGTGCTCCGGTATACCGGACACCTGGATAAGGATGGGTGTATCCGGATTGGCATTCAGTCCGTTCCCAAAAATTCATCCCTCGGTACCCTGTCAGGAACCAATAATCTGATATCCATTAAAACCAACAGGTATTCCGAAAATCCGCTCATTATTCAGGGTCCGGGTGCCGGACGGGAAGTTACCGCATCGGGTGTATTGGCGGATATCCAGAAAATCAGTCGGAGACTTCTTAAATAGCGCGAATTATCGTCATACTTCTCCGTCGTAAACAATCGCACTGTTACTAAAAACTATTCTGCCAAAGCTCTGTGATACATTACAGGGAAAATCCATGGGAAATCTTCCCACCCGGGTATAGACATATTATGCACATATGTTAAAAATATGTCTAAAAATTGTTTAGGTAAGTGAATTGGTAAAATTAGTATTACTATCCATCCAATTATTCGTAAATATTTGTGAAGTTCATCTTTTTACTTGACATCTAATCTAAAAATAACCTACTTTGTGGGACAAGGTGGGATGTTGTGGGAAAAAGTGCAACTTTCACTTAAAAGCAATCAAAAAGCAGATCACATCTGAACGGATACAACCGTGGCAAGCTTTAAAGGAGAATACGATCATTCTATTGATAGTAAAGGTCGCGTAAGCTTCCCGGCCAGATTGCGTAAATATCTGCCTCCGCAAAATCAGGACAGTTTTACCATATTGAAAGGATTAGATCGCTGTTTGCTTCTATATCCTGAAGAGTACTGGAACGGCGTGGAAGACCGGCTTGCCCGCATCAATGAATTTGAACATCAAGGACGAACCGTACTTCGGAATTTTTTGAGATATGCAGACGATCTGACACTGGACAAACACAATCGGCTTGCCCTTCCTTCGAAGCTCATGGAGTGGGCAAACATCACGAATCGGGTCATTTTCATCGGCATGGGTGACAGTATCGAGCTGTGGTCACCCGAAATGCTTGAAAAGGCCGACCAGGAGCTGAACTCGGATACTTATCGTGGAATGTTTGAAAATGTAATGGGAGATGGCACTATACAATGACCCATGCTACCTATCACAAACCCGTATTGCTGAATGAAGCGATACGCTATCTGGCCACAGATCCGGACGGGATCTATGTAGATTGCACCCTTGGTGGTGGTGGGCACAGTGCGCGGATATTACAGAAGCTGTCAGGTTTAGGTCGCCTGTTCGCTGTAGATCAGGATGAGAATGCGCTTTCCTATGCTGCCGGTCGTTTTGAAGGGGAGTCTCGGATAACTTTCATTCGTGGAAACTTCGGTTATCTTGATGTGCTATTACCCCGTGAGTTACACGGTTTCGTGACCGGCATTTTGCTCGACCTGGGAGTTTCATCACATCAAATCGATGAACCGGAGCGCGGGTTTAGTTTTCAGCAGGTCGGCCCGCTTGATATGCGGATGGGCTCTCTGCAGGGCAAGACTGCCGCAGAGGTCGTAAACGAGTATGAGTATGAGTCGCTTCGTGATCTGCTGTTCAAATATGGGGAAGAGCGCCAGAGTGCACGTATTGCACGGGCCATCATACAGGCTCGCCCATTGAATACCACTGGTGAACTGCGGGAGGTGATCGCATCGGTAGTTCCCGAGCGTTTTCGCAATAAATCGCTTGCCAGAATATTTCAGGCGTTACGGATCGAAGTCAACAGCGAATTGCACATGCTCGAGCGGGTTCTGAAAAAAAGCCAGATGTTGTTGTGTGACGGTGGGCGCGTGGTGGTCATCACTTACCACTCACTGGAAGACCGGATCTGCAAAAACTATTTCCGATATGGGAATTTTGAGGGTAGACCGGTAAAAGATTTTTACGGAAACGACATCCGTCCCATGACGCAGCTCAACAAAAAAGTGGTGTCGGCATCTGAAAGTGAAATTTCTGATAACCCCAGAGCTCGAAGTGCCAAACTGAGAGCAGCCTTCAAAAATCCCGCCCGGGGAGCAGACGCGGATAACTATCCGGGTTCCGGCAGCCAGCCAGCTTCCGAAATAAAGTCAGGTTTCGGCAAGCAACAACGACCAGGGAAAAAGAAAGGAGGTTCGGTATGATGATTCAATCACCTACATCCGGAACATCAAAAGCATTGTACAGGTCTGTCAAAGACCCGGTGAGTCCGGCTCCGTCGCCATCCACCCGTTTGCTCACTCCGTCGCGGGTATTCAGAAAGAATGGATCTGGGGGAAACGGCACTTCAAACGGGAACTCTGAATCCAACGGCACCCGCAAGAAGGGAAAAAAAGGAAAACTGTGGTCACCCTGGAGGCTAATGCTGTTTTCCATCTTCTTGGGCATCGTTGGCTCCTTTTATCTGACTCATGTTTTTCAGACACAAAATACTCTGCAGGAGGTTCAGCAGCTGCGAAGAGATTACGAACGGGCACAACGTGTCCACACTGATGCCCGCAGAAACTACGATCGCATGACTGGACCGGTCGAAGTCTACAGTCAGGCGGAACAGATCGGAATGATATCCGGTGGCGCCGCTGATCCGGTAATAATTCTGGGTCGATGAGAATGGAAAAACCGAAACAATACATATTAAATCGTATGTTTGTGGTTTTCGGACTGCTGCTCCTGATACCGCTTGCCATAGGATTGCAGATTGTTCGCGTGCAGATACTGGATGGTAGCCGGTTACGCGCTCTATGGAGTGCCCAGGCTTTGGACGTGATTCCGATTCCGGCGCAACGGGGTATTATTTTGGACAGCAAAGGCCGCGAGCTGGTCGGCAATACGGTCACTTATACTGTGGCTGTAGATCCCCATATTCCCGGTGTGACCCGCGAGGATCTGCAGCTTTTCACGCGGGAACTTGCTGCTGTGAGCAACCGATCGGCCTCCCATTACCAGCAGCGAATCCGGTCTGCAGCTCCGACTTCGCGATATATTGTTCTGGAGCGGAATATCAGTGAAGAAGCTGCCGATCAGCTTCGGGAGACGGGCATTCGGGCGGTGATACTGGAAGAGCAGTACCGTCGACGATACAATTACGAGTCACTTGCTTCGCATGTGATCGGGTACGTAAACCACGAGTTGAACGGAATGGCGGGGATCGAGTCCTCTTATAATGAGTACTTGCGGGGAGTCGATGGACAGCGTCAGGTCCGGCGGGACCGCAGCGGCCGTATTCGCGGATATGTCGGAGCGCCCAGAAGGCAGCCCAAGCAGGGGCATACTGTGATTTCCACGATCGACTCACAAATTCAGGCAATTGCGGAAGAAGAGCTCCGAAAAGGGGTCGTACGAGGTATGGCCCGGCGTGGATCCATTATCCTGATGGATCCCAGAACCGGTGAGATCAAAGCGTTGGCAAATTATCCGTCATTTGATCCCAATTCTCCTGCCTCCTCGCCTTCCGAAGACCGGCGCAACACCGTAATTTCGGATATCATTGAGCCTGGTTCTACATTCAAGCTGATCACTGCCGTTGCAGCCCTTGAAAATGGTGCAGTCGAACTCGATGAACTGTTTGATACCGGTGACGGTCGCCGGCTGATAAGTGGTCAACTGATGCGTGACCATGATCCTATGGGGACCGTCAGCTTCCGTCAGGCTATTCAGAAATCTTCCAATATCGCAACTTCCAAGGTGGCCGAGCGTATCCCGTCGGAGTCGTTTTATCAATATGTCAGAAATTTTGGATTCGGCTCGCATACTTACGTCGACCTGCCGGGTGAGGAAGCAGGTTTACTGCGCAAACCTTATCAGTGGTCCGCGGTAACCAAACCGTGGATGTCAATCGGCTACGAAGTTCAGGTGACGATTATACAGCTGGCCCAGGCATTTGCGGCTTTTGCAAACGGAGGGGTGATAACACGGCCGTATATCGTAGACCGGGTATTGGACGAGCAGGGCCAAACGGTTCACAGAAATCGGCCGGAAAACGTTCGAAGGGCAATTAAACCGGCCACCATCGAGCAGTTGGGCCCGGTTTTTGAAAGCGTTGTGACCGACTCGGGAACAGCATCCTATGCCCGGGTTGAAGGGTTCCGGATTGCCGGCAAAACCGGAACCGCACAAAAATACATTGATGGTCGTTATCAAACACAGTACTTGGCATCGTTTGCAGGTTATTTTCCGGCCGAAGATCCCCAATATGTCTGTCTTGTTCTGATCGATGAACCCCGCCTCAGTTATTACGGTGGTTTTATAGCCGGTCCGGTGTTCCGAAATGTTGCACTACGACTTATCGGTCTGGACGATGGACTACAGATTATACCGGACGAGGAGCAGGTCAGGGGACAATGGGCGATTGTACCGGATCTCCGGGGAATGCATCGCGACGAAGCAAATGCGGTATTGTCCGACTACAACATCCGTCACAGATATTCCGGTAACGGGATGTATATCACAGCTCAACAACCGGCTCCCGGCGAACAGCTGATGAGATCCGATCTGCTTCAGTTATCCCTCTCCGAGTCTATTTCCATCGATTCATCCCGCATAAGCGAGCATCACGCCAGTGTCCCTGATGTTCGGGGGATGAGTATGCGAAAAGCATCAACATGGCTTCGTAAATCCGGTTTTGAAGTGCAGATGGTCGGTTCAGGCACGGTCTATACACAATTTCCCGAAGCCGGTGGCCAATACCGCAAGGGAGAAGTTGTAACCGTTCGTGGCCGGGCGCGTGATCTACCCTCCATTTTATCACAAAAGGGGATCTGATGAGGGCAACCGAACTGCTCAAAATAATTCAACCCATTCACCAATTCGGTGCATACGAAGGTGAAATCAGGAGATTAATGCTCGATTCCCGGGCTGTATGCAAAAACGATGTGTTCATCGCACTCAAAGGAACGGTATCGGACGGACACAAATATATAAACAATGCCATCCGTAAAGGGGCTCGTGTGATCATTACCGAGCAGATACCCGATGAATTCAACGAAAACCGTACTCCAGCCCGGCCGGCTGTGGCGGACAAGCTGCTTTTTCTTCAGGTTGCCGACACTCGGATGATCGTCGGGGAACTGGCTCAGGCGTTTGCCGGTCATCCCGCCAAAACAATGAAAATGATTGGGGTAACCGGTACCAACGGTAAAACGACCGTGTCTACGCTGGTATATCAGGTGTTGCAAAGCCTGGGGTACAACAGCGGACTAATTGGAACGGTCGAAATCAGGATTGGTGATCGTGTCACCACGAGCCGGCTTACAACACCGGATGCCGTGCGCCTGGCCGAAATACTCGGTACGATGGCTGAGTCAGATACGGCTTATGCGGTCATGGAAGTCTCTTCCCACGCACTGGAGCAGCATCGGGTCGGCGGGATCCGGTTTGATGTCGCCGCATTTACCAATCTGAGTCAGGACCATCTTGATTACCATCATGACATGGATTCCTACATCAATGCCAAAAAACGCCTTTTCGAATCACTTGACTCCGATGCCATTGCAATAATCAACCGGGATGATCCAGTGTCGCACAATATCACTGAAGGGTGTCGCGCCGAGATCTGGAAGTTTGGTTTTCGGGATGACCGTGACTTCCGAATACTGGATGAGGGGTCGGATGGGATGGTGCTGGACCTGGACGGGACGATCGTCAGCACACCGCTAGCCGGACGCTATAACGCTTATAACATCGCTCAGGCGTATCTCATATGCCTGGCATTCGGCTTTACAAAAAGCAGTGTCGCAGGAGCACTCTGCGAAGCGTCTGGTGCACCCGGTCGGATGGAACGGGTGGAAGCCGCCAGTGAATCAGTGCCGGCAGTCTTTGTAGATTATGCACATACACCCGATGCTCTTGAAAATGTTTTGAAAACGTTGCACACTGTACGGCGGGAAGGCCAGCCACTGCATGTTGTCTTTGGATGCGGTGGCGACCGCGACCGGGCCAAGCGACCGATTATGGGCCGCATCGCCGATACCTATGCCGATGTAATTACATTGACATCCGACAATCCCCGCACTGAAAAGCCTGAAGACATAATCCGCGACATACGGAAAGGCGTGGTCCGGAATGACGAGATATTCGTGGAGCCCAACCGGCGTAAAGCGATCCGCTCCGCAATATTGGAAGCGGACACCCGTACGATTGTGCTTCTCGCCGGCAAAGGCCATGAAACCTATCAGGAAGTGCACGGCCGGCGCAACAAATTTGACGATCGCGAAATCGCCGGAAAAGCGTTGAATGAGTGGATCGCTCGTCGCACCGACAAAAAAAATCATCGCAGCAGAAATTCTGAAAAGGAGGTGTGCTGATGTTATATCTCCTGCTTGAATGGATACAGGAATCGGCGAGTCCACCGGGTTTTGGAGTGTTCGCATTTATCACCGTCCGCAGTGCACTTGCCGCACTTACCGCATTTTGCATCTCAGTATTTTTCGGCAAGAAAGTCATCCGGCTGCTGACACGGCTTCAGCTGCAAGAAAAAATCCGTGACGATATCGGACTCGAAAACCACCAGGAGAAAGCCGGCACCCCAAGCATGGGCGGACTGCTGATACTGCTTGCCATCATTGTCAGTACGGTGCTCTGGGCCCATCCCGGTAATATTTACATCTGGTTGATCATTTTTGTGACTATCGCGCTTGGCGGCGTCGGTTTCGTAGACGATTACATCAAGATCATCTGGAAAGACAAGAAAGGACTGATTGGGAAGTTCAAGATCATCGGACAAGTATTTGTTGGCATTGTTCTGGGGTCGGTGCTTTATTTTTATCCCGAATTTCAGGGTTACAACACGTTGAGCACTATCCCGTTCATTAAGGATGCCAATATCGATTACGCCATATTCGGGGAAGCCCTCGGATGGGCCGTCTATATTCCTGTCTGTATTTTCATTCTTACAGCTGTAAGCAATTCGGTCAATCTGACCGACGGGCTCGACGGGCTGGCCACTGGAACGACCGCTATTGCTGGCCTTGCACTCGGGATTCTGGCCTATGTGTCAGGCCGGGTCGACTATTCCAGTTTCCTCGACATACTTTATCTGCCCGGAACCGGAGAATTGACCATCTATTGTGCCGCCATGGTCGGTGCCTGTTTCGGATTCCTTTGGTACAACACCTATCCCGCAGAAGTTTTTATGGGCGATACAGGCTCACTGGCCCTCGGCGGGGGTATTGGTGCGGTAGCTCTGATGATTCACAAGGAGCTGTTGCTGCCCATTTTGTGCGGAATTTTCTTTGTGGAAGCGCTGTCGGTCATAATTCAAACCAGTTATTTCAAATATACAAAACGTAAATACGGTGCAGGCCGTCGGATTTTCAAAATCGCTCCACTGCATCATCACTTTGAAAAGAAGGGGTGGGAAGAGCCCAAAATTGTAGTCCGTTTCTGGATCGTTGCAATTCTTCTTGCCATTCTGACCATCATCACATTGAAACTGAGATAGCTCAGCTGAGAAAACAAATGACTCCGCAGGTTAAAAATCGACAAATAGTTGTAGCTGGTGCCGCCCGGAGTGGCGTGGCGGTGGCGGAGCTGCTGTTTTGGAAAGGGGCACAAGTATTTGTTTCCGACTCCGGGGTCATCTCATCGGTTTTTCGTAAACGCCTGGAGAAAGCAAAGATTCCGTTCGAGGAGAAAGGACACACAGAAAAAGCGTTTGAGGGTGACATTCTGGTGCTGAGTCCCGGTGTACCGAGCGACGCTCCCATTGTGACCTCCTATACACGTGCCGGGAAACAGGTGGTCTCTGAAATAGAGGTGGCTGCCTGGTATTGCAAAAGCCGGATTATCGCTGTGACCGGATCAAACGGAAAAACGACAGTAGTCAACTGGCTGGCGGATGTCTGGAAGCGGGCCGGACGGCCGTACCTGCTGGCAGGAAATGTGGGAACGGCATTCTCTGAAGTGATCGGGCAGACTTCATCCGATTCAGATGTCATCCTGGAGGTTAGCAGTTTTCAACTCGATCATATTGATCGGTTTCGCGCACAGGTAGCGGTGTTGTTGAATATTACGCCCGATCACCTTAACCGGTATCAGAATCAGTTCGAAAAGTACATCACCTCAAAAATGCAGTTGCCGGCGCATCAAACCGGCGAAGATATTCTGATTTACGGATTTGATGACCCCGTCGTAAAAGAAAGGGTTGAGAGATTGGACCGGGAGCCGGAACATCCCGAGCTGTTTCCTTTTTCCAGCGATATGGATATCCCTGGCGCCTGCATTCGCGACGGAATTATCCGTATTCAAACGGACACGCATAACGAGGAGTATATACCTATAAAACAGTTGGCACTGCCGGGGAAACACAATATTCGAAACGGACTCGCCGTAGCACTGGCAGCCCGTTTATGCGATATCGAAAAAGGTCCGATCCGAGAAAGTCTCTCAAGTTTTGAGGGAGTTCCGCATCGTTTGCAAAAGGTTCGCGAGCTGGACGGAGTGACTTATTACAACGACAGCAAGGCTACCAATGTCAACGCCGTCTGGTACGCCCTGAACAGCTTTCATCGACCCGTAATCCTGATTATGGGAGGCCGTGACAAGGGGAACAACTACAGGGAACTTATTCCCGAGATCCGGAAAAAAGTGAAGGCGATCGTGGCGATCGGTGAAGGCCGGGAAGCCATCAAAGCGCAGCTGGTCGGCGTGGCCCCGGTCATATGGTTTGCAGATTCGATGCAGGAAGCCGTGCAAAAAAGTTGTCTGAATGCCGAAGGGAATGATATTGTGCTGCTGAGTCCTGCCTGCGCCTCGTTCGACATGTTTGAGAGTTACGAAGATCGCGGGCACAAATTTATCCAGGCAGTGATGACCCTTTAGGCGATTTGGCTCTTAAAACTCACTACAAATTACAATTACTCAACAACTTTCTAACTTTCCACTCACCATTTCATGTTGACCAACAATTTCAAATCACAGTATCTGATTGAGCAACCGGCCAACGGTTCCTCTTCTGCTGCAGGTGTGCCCAGTGATCGCTGGTTGTTGGCCTGTGTCATCATGCTGATGATGTGGGGAGTGCTTGCCGTCTATTCCTCTATTGCCTATTTCGCCGAGACAAAATTAACAACCGCTGGTACACTGGTGGGTGAACACGCCGTCAAGCTGGTCATCTCGCTGCTCGTGATGGTCATTGTGTCGAAAATAGATTACAAGACCATCACCAGACTGAGTCGGTATACCCTGCTTTTAAGCTGGTTATTCCTGATCATTGTCACGTTGTACGGCACGGAAGTCTTCGGTGCACGGCGCTCCCTGAGCCTTGGCGCTTTCTCATTCCAGCCATCGTCGCTCGCAACCGTCTCACTGCTGGTCTATGTCGCATTTCTGGTCAGCAAAAAACAGGATTATATTCGTGATTTCTCGCGGTCGTTTCTCCCGATCCTGGGATGGATTCTGCCAACCTGCGCCCTTATCGGACTCGAAGATTTCAGCAGTGCGGCACTACTGCTGGTGATGTGTCTTATCATTATGTTTGTAGGTCGTGCCAGTTTACTTCACATCGCTGCCCTGGTTCTGGTCGGAGCGATTGGTGCCGGTGCATTACTTGCGCAATCCGCCGAACGGCAAAGTCGGGTAACCAACTATGTTCACCAGGTTATTCACATCGAAAGCGAAGATTTTCAGCTGGCCAGTGGATATCAGGCCCAGCAAGCGCATATTGCTATCGCTCAGGGTGGATTCTTTGGGGTAGGGATCGGAAAAAGCACGCAACGGGATTTTCTGCCGGCTCCCTACAACGACTTTATTTATGCGATCATTGCTGAAGAGTATGGCTTGGTCGGTGCCGCATTTGTCCTGATGCTATATGTCGTCATTCTGTTTCGGGGTATCGTTGTGATCGCCAAAAGGGCGAGAGACACTCTGGGGGTGCTGCTGGCGGTGGGATGCACCCTCGGTGTGACCATGTTCGCTTTTGTGAATGCCGGTGTGGCGACGGGGTTGCTACCGGTTACCGGACTCCCCATGCCGTTTATTAGTTACGGTGGGACCAGCATGCTCTTTTCCGGTGTTCTTATCGGGATACTGCTGCAGATTTCCAAATCCAGGGAGGAGTCCTATGCCTGATGAACTCCGTATTATGATCGCTGCCGGCGGTACCGGCGGGCATGTCTTTCCAGCCATCGCAATTGCCGATGCTATCCGGGAGACTTATCCCGATTCCCGCTTCCTGTTTGTCGGAACCCGGGACCGAATTGAGTGGAAGGCTGTTCCTGCCGCCGGATATGACATAGTCCCGATCTGGATCAGTGGTTTTCACCGCAGGCTGACCCTGAAAAACCTGCTGTTTCCGCTGAAACTTCTGATAAGTTTGTGGCAAAGCCGGAAGCATATCCGCCGTTTTCGTCCTCACGCAATGGTGAGTTGCGGTGGTTTCGCTGCTGGTCCGCCTGGCTGGATGGCGATCCGGATGTCGATTCCTCTTTTCATCCAGGAGCAAAACAGCTTGCCGGGTGTTACCAATCGCAAACTGGCCTCCGGTGCGGAATACATTTTCACGGCATTTGAAGAAGCTGAAAAATGGTTCCCTTCGGGTAAAACGGTTTGTCTCGGCAATCCGGTTCGCAGCACACTGCTTGATAAGGTCAGTGACCCCGGGTTTGCCAGGAAAGCCCTTGCCCATTTCAAACTGGATCCGGACCGGCCTGTTTTACTTGTGATGGGCGGAAGCGGGGGTGCAAAAAGTATCAACAAAGCGATGATGCATCATCTTGCGGAGCTGCATGATACGGATGGGCTTCAGGTTATCTGGCAGTGCGGACATACCTACTACAGGGAAATTGTCCGCAAACTGGAGTTGGACACGGTCGGCGAAGGCTGGAGAAAACGCTATCCCGGTTTGCGGCTGTACGCTTTTATGGACGATGTCACCGAAGCCTGGGCTGCCGCTGATATCATCGTATCCCGTGCTGGAGCTATCACTTGTTCCGAGCTGCTCGCTACCGGCAAGGCGGGTATCCTGGTGCCGTCGCCCTGGGTGGCCGGCAATCATCAGACCCATAACGCAAAATCACTTGCCGACAAAGGGGCCGCAGTACTTTTACATGATGATGCTCTGACCGATCATCTGCCTGACGAGATCCGATCGCTTGTCCGGGATTCGGATCGCCGGAATCAGATGGAACTGCAGGCCCGGAAAATGGCGAAAACCGATGTAGCCAGCATTATTGCAAAGCACATTCTGGAATATGTGCGAAACCGAATGAAAGACAGGAATATTCAAAGTCAGCCCATAAAGGCATCAGCATGATTCAATCAATTCAAACACAACCGGTTTTCGGAAACACCCGACACATCCACATGGTGGGTATTGGTGGAATCGGCATGAGTGGAATGGCTGAAATTTTGCTTCAGCGTGGCTTTACCGTCACCGGGTCCGACGGGAGCAAGGGTGAGTCCATCAAACGGCTGGAAAAACTAGGAGCTAAAATTTATCTGGGGCACAGGGCTGATTATATCGAAGACGCTGATGTCGTTGTCTACACCAGTGCGGTTCGGGCGGAAGAGAACGTCGAGACTGCAGAAGCGATTGCCCGGGGCATTCCGGTCATTAAACGCGCTGAAATGCTTGCCGAACTGATGCGCATGAAATACGGGGTTGGTATCGCCGGAACACACGGTAAAACGACGACAACCACCATGACCGGACTGGTTGTTCAGGCTGGCGATTTCGATCCGACCATCATAGTGGGCGGACGCGTTCACAGTTTCGACAAGACCAATGCCGTCGTGGGCAAGGGAGATATCGTGATAGTGGAGGCGGATGAGTTCGACCGAACATTCCTTCGGTTGAGTCCTTCTCTGGCCGTTATCACAAATATCGATATCGAACATATGGATATATACCGTGATGAGGAGGATATCAAAAACGCATTTGTGGAATTTGCCAACAAGGTCCCGTTCTATGGAGCCGTCATTTTGTGTCTGGACGACGCCAAGCTGCGGAGCATCATGCCCGACATTAAACGTCGAATCATTACATACGGCTTCACACCCCAAGCGCAGCTTCGACCGGCCGATATCAAATCAAAACGGTTCCGTAACTCGTTTACCGTTCATTTTGAAGACAAAGAGTTGGGGCGCATTTCTATTGACGCACCGGGTGAGCACAATATCCGTAATGCGCTGGCAGCGGTGGGGATCGGGCTTGAGCTTAAGATACCGTTTGACAAAATAAAAAAAGGTCTTCGGAAATACAGTGGTGTATTCCGGCGGTTCCAGGTCAAATACGATCAGAACGACCTGTTGGTTATCGATGACTATGCGCACCATCCCACCGAAGTAAAAGCCACACTTGCCGCCGCACGGGAAGGATGGCCAGAAAAGCGGATTATTGCGGTGTTTCAGCCCCATCTCTACTCCCGTACGCAACAGTTCTATAAA
>SLQC01000230.1 GCA_007131625.1 Balneolales bacterium
ATCGGAAGCTACATCGGGTTTATGTTTTATTTTCGTAACTTGCCTCAAACACCTATCACCTAAGAAATTTCACATGATTTCCATAAACAGGATCATTTTAATAATTGCATTCTTTGCCTTATTAATCGGATTTGGGGGATGCACACAGGACGAGCCCAAAGAGATTATTTACGTAGGAACTTTTGACGGAAATGACAGTGAGGGACTCTATGTTTTTGAATTTGATCGCGGAAATCTGCAATTTGAACTTTTACAGACAATCTCCGAAAGAGAGTCGCCGTCGTTTCAGGCATTACACCCGGGGAAAACGGCTTTATATTCTGCAAGCCGTTCTCCGGTTACAGAACAGAGCGATCATCATACCATCGGTGCCTACCGGATCGACCAAAACACCGGCTTGTTGTCATTAATCAATGAGAAATCGGTCATGGGAAGAGGTCCCGCTCATGTAAGTGTTGATCCGCTTGGAATGTTTGTTTATGTGTCCAACTACTCTTCCGGAAACCTGAGTATATTTCCCATACGTGAAGACGGGAGCCTGGAGGACGCTTCCGATATTATTCAGCATGAAGGCAGAAGTATCCATCCACGTCGACAACAAGCCCCTCACGTGCATGCCATTGATCCCTCATCCGACGGAAGATTCATCTATGTTTCCGATCTGGGATTAGATAAGATAAAAATCTATGAAGTGGATCGGCAGGCCGGCACGCTCTCACCGGCAAGTTCTCCCTGGTTTGAAAATACCCCGGGTGCCGGCCCCCGGCATTTTTCGTTTCATCCGGATGGGGCATTTGCCTACTCGGCGGAAGAGCTTAGCTCAACCGTCGCAGCTTTGCGTGTGGACCGCAGCACCGGCGCCCTGGAACAAATCCAGCATATAGCCATGCTTCCCGATGATTTTGAAGATGCCAGTACGGCTGCTGATATTCATGTTTCTCCTGACGGGAAATTTCTCTATGCCTCAAACAGAGGGCATGACAGTCTTGTTATATACGAAATTGATGAATCCACCGGTGAACTTGATTTGGTGGGACATGAATCCACCATCGGCGGGCATCCCCGGAATTTTATGATCGATCACACCGGAGATTTTATTTTTGTGGCAAACAGGGATAACGATCATATTGTCATATTCAGAAGAAATCCGGTAACAGGAGAGTTGACATACACCGGTACGGAGGTGAAGGTGCCACGTGCGGTTTGCGTAACCCAGTTGGTTCTAAACTGAATGTGCTTTCGTGTCTGGCGAAGTATCATTATTATTGTCACACTTCACGGGTCACTTCAGCACTTTTTGGTGGTTAACAACAACGGGACGGTTACAGGCGAATATCCGCAAACTCCTTGATTTGTGGTTCGGTCAATCTGCGCGGGTACTTTGTCCAATCCAATTCGGGAACAGGGTATCGCGTTGCCCGGTGATCGTGGTACCACAGGATGTGATATTCACCTGATGTGTGGCGTTTTTGTATTCATAAGCGTCTGTAATTATCGCGATATCGCCCCGAATACCCTCACTGTCATTGCATGTGCCTGAAGCGTCGGTGGGTCCTGCAATCAACAGTTCCCGGGGCGCCAGGCTGGCAGCCAGGTCCGGCAGATCATACTTTTCAAGTGATCCGGCTACAGAGCTGAGATGATAACCGGGGTCGTAATACCGGTTTCTCACAATGGACCGGAATGAGATGTACGGATTGAGCAGGGCAACCCGCTCAATAGCAGGTTCAAAAGCCGCAGCATGAAGCACTACCGGAGCCATATCGCCCCGGGCTGCCGCATATACTGTTTCTGTTTGTTCATTTTGAAGCAACAATCGGGTCAATCGGACTGCATCTCCGGCCCGGATACCCGTAATGCTTCTCCCGGTCATAACAGACGCAACCCAGACGTCGAAGGTTGTCGTATCAAAGTCCTTGACATTTGTTACATAATTTCTCAATTCCCCGGGCCCCATCTCACCGGTACCGATCAAATCGGGAGCCAGAACAGTAAATCCGTTTTTTACGAACCAGGAGATTTCTCCGTCCTCACCCGCTTCGGCGGCCTTCCCCGAGGGGTGAAAATAGAGCAAGGCTTTGTTATTGGGTTGATCCGGGATCATCAGCAGATAGGGAATCACATAATCGCCTTCACCCGCAATGAAATACTTCTCAATCACATAGCCGTCTCTTTGGATGCGGCCGGTGAATACCGGATCCCCGATTTCCGCGGGTTCTCTGTAGCCGGATACTTCTTTTGCGGCCTGCACGGCGGCAGGCAAATGACGATCGGGACGGGCCCGGGATGTCTGCAATTCTTCAAACTGTTTCTGGGTCTGTTTCCGACTTAAGCTGAAAATAGTTTCTCCGCCCAATGATGTGGCCAGCTGGCCGGTTGGTGTGACCTTCATATCATCCTCGCTTAAAATGGCCACCTCTTCATCCAGCGGATTCCCGGGAAGGCTCAGATGTTTTTGGAAAAAGGCATACATGGCCTCCCTGTTCTTTTTTGTGGATGCATGGGGCCCTCCGTCCTCAACCATGTCAATTTGATCCGAGTGGCCCATAACCCGGTAAATCTCAGAAACTTCTTTAAAGGCTTCCCTGGCACCCTGAATACTGAAAAAATCCTCGGTTGTAGTGATTATTAGTGTGGGTTTGGGTGCCCGGGCGATCAGATAGTCGGCTTTGTCTATTCCCCTCAAGATGCCTTGATACAGATTTTGTTCAGCATCCTGCGGACCTATAGTCTGCAGGACCCTTGTATAATTCGTAATCCAGCTTTCCGGGGCTGCGGCTAAAACCCTGTCATCAATGGCGGCAATATAGGCCGTTTGGGTTCCCCCGCCGGACCGGCCAGTCACCCCGATCCGTTCGGGATCCACCTCCTCACGGGTAACCAGATAGTCGATGGCGCGGATGCCATCCCAGGTCATATGCATGGCCAGTGAACTCCCGGTAATGTAAGCCTGCACACTGGAATAGCTATGTTCGAGTGTCGCTCTTCCGACGACAGATTGGCCGGTTTGCGGGTCGTAATATTCCAGTCGTTCACCCTGGCCAACCGGATCAAAGGCAAATACAATGAATCCTTTTTTTACCAGATTCAATATTTTGTGCTGATAGGTCGGGCTTCGATATCCATCAACCGTATGGCCGCTCACATAGAGTATGGCCGGGGCCGGCTGCTGGATTTCATGAGGCAGAAAAAGGGATGAGGTGACATTAAACCCGGGTTGAGACTCATATATGATATGTTCCACCGTATAGTGTTCCTTTTCTATGGTTCTCATTACCCGGGGATTGAGCGGTGTTTTTTCGGGGAATGGCCCTATGGTTGCTGCAATTGTTTGCCTTACATCATGGCGTCTTTGCTCCCAGTCGGAGCGGGTATGCAACTTCGATACGGCTTCAGCGCGTTCATCCAGAAGTTGAAAGGCTTCTGAGGAAATATGGTGATACAATGCGTTGGGTGCGTCCCGATAGTAAATCCAGTTATTATTTGAAGACTCGCCCTGAATAACATTGAGTTCGTCCTGTGCGAGGGAATCAGAACCAAGCAGCAGGAGAACCATTACCATGAAGAACGAGGAAGAAATCAACTTTCGTTTCACTGTATCGGCTTTTTGTTTTTGTTTCCAGGTCATGTGATTTTTCCGGTTCTTCGATTTCATTATTGATCTCTTCTTTACGTTGTGGTATAACTTTCCCCGCGCCGTTCCGCAATGCGTTTCCGGCATACATCGATTGCTTCTTTACGTTGCGTTATATCCTCTATTAATTTCGACAATATTACACGGTATTATAAATAACATTTATCACAATGCTAACGGGTTTGCGACCACGTGGTACGAAAGCGATCATCGGTTGTCCGGCCCGTATTATAACGGGGTACTAATTCAGGCTTACCCTCGAGTACCGCCTCCAGGGTAAGTAATGCCAGGGGTTCCAGCGTATCAAAGCGAGCGTTCACATGAGAAGA